>MNFB01000051.1 GCA_001917995.1 Thaumarchaeota archaeon 13_1_40CM_4_38_7
GAACTAGCTTTACAGGAACTACTCCGCCTTGATATATTCTGAATCCATACTTTTGTTCAGCTTCGCCTCGTTCAAATTCATTGATAATAACAGGAATGTTTTCTCGGATTCTTAGATTTGCAAGATCTTCTATTTTTATTATCTCATCTTCTGTTAGGTTAGAATGATGTGTGATATCAAGCCTACCATAATCCATTTCCTTAAAGGCAGAATGTTGCCAAATCCACGAACCTAAAGTGCTTCTTGACGATGCGTTTAGAACGTGGGTGCTAGTATGATGTCTTGTTATGCCGTATCTTCGCAAAGAATCTATCCTGCACTTTACGGTTTCTCCCTCTTTTGGTGCACCTCCTTTCAGCTCATGAACAACTACATTACCGTGTTTGTTTACATCAACGACATCAAAATTTCCAATCTTTCCATGGTCTGGTTCTTGACCGCCTCCTCTTGGATAGAAAGATGTCTTGTCAAGCACCACTAACTTGTTGTTTATTATTTTGAGAATTTTGGCATCAAACTGATGAGGATCATCTTTGTAATATAGCAAATCGGTATCTGAAACTCCTTCAAGATTCACGATTTCGCCTTTTTCGGCCTTTTCTGATTGGTGAAGATCAGATAATCTTTCGTAGAATGTTTGAGGGATCTCAGAGACTATCTGAGTTTCCTTTAGAAAGTCAGGGGTTATGCCATCTGATTCGTATAATCTAATAAGGTCGTCAACAGTCAATTTCTTGTTTTGAGACTTTAGAGTACTTGCAATGATTTTCATTCTAATCCTAGACTCACTGTAACGGTTTTTTTCAACCCCAAGTATGGTTTTGACGTCTCTTCGGGTTTCTTCAAGTTCCGGATAAGTTGATTTCAAATAATCAACATGCAAGTCAACTAGTTCGTTAAGATCAAAATTCCAGCCAAATCTATCAATTGTTGCAAGCGTTCTTCTGAGTAACATCCGTAGGTTGTAGCCACCTCCAACATTACTTGGTAAAGCCCCATCAGAAATTGCAAAGATCAACGTCCTCAGATGATCAGCTATAAGATATGCACCCTCTAGAGGTGATATCATTTTGTCCAGTTTATCTAAGTCTATACCAGCAAGCTTAGCAGCAGTCTTCCTTGCCAATGAAATATCTGTCGATTCCGAAAGCGCCCTTGCGATGGCTCTAAAGTATTTTGATATGATCTGTGAATCTACATCGATACCAATCTTTTGTATCATGTGCTTTGTTATTGGGCCAAAACAGCAATCATACGCAGTAGGCGTGCCCATTGTAATCCAGGCAAATCTTTCAAGACCGGCACCCATGTCGATTATCTTTTGTCCAAGGATAGAGTAGTTATCAAGTTCTCCCTGAAATTCAGTAAACACTGCATTACCAAGTTCCAAACCTCTTACAAAATACTCTAATGAAGAACCAAACGAACCTCCACCAGCCCAAACATCTTCAACGAACACTATCTCTTTTTTGTTGATTCCGAATTTCTCAGTCAATAGTCTAAAATCAAGGTCAACACACTTGTCTTTCCAATATCCTTGAGAATTTGGTATGCTGTGTTGGCCAATCATACAAAAGCTTGAAAAATGTCTACCAGTTACTCCTACGTTTTCTATATCTTTGAACCTAAGACAAGTCTGTGGTACTACTAGCGGATTTGCCGGAAATTCAAAGACAACTTTTGAACCCATCACTCTTTGAAAATCTACTATCGAAGCAATTGTAAAGTAAAGATCATCACGCCATCTACAAACTACAGGATATCTACTTACTGACTTGTGACCATTTTGAACAAAAAATGATTCCACTTCTTTCCAGGATTGAGTATAATCAAAACGTTTGCTAGTGGGTGGGTCTCCAATGAATGAATAACTATTTTCAGAATGATCAGGACAAGAACTTGCGCTTTCAAGGGTCCAGTAAAATCGCTTACACTTTGAACAAGATTTTCTTCTAAATCCTTCCTTTTCGAATAGTTCAACCCTGTAGTATCTGTCAGGGTCAGCTGAGAACTTGGAAAGGATTTGATTCTTGTCCATTTCACAAATTTTTGTTCTAACCGATATTAAGCATTTTGAAACAACACATTAAATATGATCTTTTTTGAGAAATTCGTATGTTCGGAAGTAAGGGCTGGAAAGAGGGCGAGTATGTCTTCACCTCAAAGCCAAATGGTGAATATAGAGACATCGTTGTCGGTATTGTGACTGGAGTTGAGGACACTAAGATAGGAGTAAATGGAATGACCATAAATCCAGCAGGACTAAAAAATAAAATATCTCAAGGTAAAGCAGGTCCTCAATCCATTGAAATCTTAAAGAATCCGACTCCAAAAGAATGCATCTTAGCTTTAATCTACAGAGTAGAGTATGATAATTTTACGGGAGTCTTTGATGTAAATATCGATCCAGTTGTGAAAATTCACAAAAATATACACAATATCATTACAGGTTGGATTAGAGAATCTATACCCGAATTGATAAATAACGTATTGTCTTTGCCTGATGGCCCCGAAAAAGATCAAGCAAAGAGAATACTAAAGCAAAGAATGGACACACTCTATGATAAAGACCTTAAAAAATACATGTACTCGATCTGCCGCGGTCTTAAAATCCTAAACTGAAATAACGTTGATTATAATATTTTTTGGTACACAAAATTCTCCATAGTTTTATATTATGGCTCTTTCAAAACTCGTTTACAATGGAATACGTATATGCTGCTTTGCTTTTGCACAAACAAAAGAAGGAAATCAACGAAGCTAACATATCTAATATTATCAAGGCTTCAGGAGCAGAGGTAAACGAAGCACAGGTCAAAGCACTAGTAGCTGCACTTGCAGATGTAAATATTGATGAAGCAATCAAAGCTGCGCCAGTAGCGGTAGCAGCACCGGCCGCAGCACCAGCAGCAGGGGGCGGCGCAAAAGAAGAGAAGAAAGAAGTCGAGACTCCATCGGGCAAGAGCGAAGAAGAGGCAATGCAAGGTCTTTCTGCATTATTCGGATAAACCTGTTTTTCTGTTCATTTTTTGTAATTCTCTAAACGTTATTTACTATGGTATTCAATACTTTGCTATTTGACTGAATTTTCGTTATCTATCCAAACTGTAATCCTTGTATTGGATCTTTTTGGAACAATGGCTTTTGCTGTTACCGGTGCTTTCAAAGCAATTGAACACAAGGCAGACATTGTAGGAATAATCATCTTAGCAACAATTACCGGCGTTGCTGGTGGAACCATACGAGACATAGTGATAGGTCATTTTCCTCCGCATTCTATATCTGATCCTGGCTATGTCATAATTACTGTTGTAATTGGAATTGCAATATTCTTCCTGTATCCAAAGATGCAGAAACACTGGAACTTGTTCCTAAAATTTGATGCTTTGGGATTAGGTGTCTTTACCGCAATTGGTGCCACGTTTGCATATCAAGAATTTGGCATGAACTTTCTTGCCATGGCCTTGGCAGGGATGGTAACAGCTGTAGGAGGTGGGATTTTGCGTGACATGTTTGTAAATGAGATACCTATGGTCTTTGTAAAAGAACTGTATGCCTCAGCAAGTTTCTTGGGCGTAGTGATATTCTACCTACTCTTAAGTACTGGTTTTAAACTAGAAACGGTAGCCATAATTTCTATAATTGTTACAACCATTCTAAGATTAGTTGCAATGAAATACAATTGGAATTTGCCTAAAGCGCGTGGGAAATAGACTCTCCTCATTGAGGAGTGTAATTCTTTAGCTTTCCTGCAAGAGCCCGCGCTCGTGCATTAGCCTTTTGAATTGTCACTTTCTTTGTTTCATCTGTTAGGAAACCAGACTCTGTAGCAAGTGATCTTGCATGCTGTGCTGCCTTTGCAAGGATTATGTTGGCATTTTCTTTATTTACATATCCTATTTCTATAGATAAGGCCAGAGCTTCTTGGTGTGCTCGAGCAAAGGCATCCCTGTACTTCTCAACATCAATTACTATTTCTTCCTGATTGTATACAATGTTCTCTTCTAGTGCTGAATTGAGTACAATTCCAGCCTCTACTGGCTTGACATCAAGTTTGCTCAAAAGAGTAGCAAGTTTTACTGAAATTACATCCCCTTTTTTTGCAGCCGTGGAATCCTTTGTTATCCAAATGGTGCCTTGGTCAATCTTAGTTGCAACTCCTGCTTCCTTGAAATCTGTAAGGATAGGGCCAGGAGTGATTCCTGTATTACCAGCCTTGATTACTACCTCAATGCTTGCTTTGTCTCCACCACGTGCTGGTAACATTATTTTATTTTTGCTCAACAGAATGTTTAGCTTGAAGGGACTCATGTTTGTAAACAATAAAATACATTGACCTACTAATTTGTCAGCCAACTTTTCAACTGGAGGAATCTTCAAAGAGGCAAGTGCCTTTTGTGCAACTTTATCCTTTATACTGATAATTTCAACTTCTCCCTTGAACTTTTTTCTTAATGGCAACAATTGTGAAGATCTAACCTTTTCCATTCTCACTAGAGCAATTACTTTGTATTTCTTGGGAAGCTCTTGAAGCTGCTGGTACATCTGAACTTTCTTTTGAGGGTACTTTGTTCTGTTTTGGTGCATCTTATTTCGTTCCTACTGGAGTTGGTTTGACTATCTTTCCCATAGTGGTCTTTATCATGATTTTTTTAATGTTTTTGTCACCACTTGGCAGCTTTTTCTCAACTGTACTAATTACAGCATTCGCGTTTGCTAACAGATCCTCGTCTGACATTGTCTGGTCGCCTATCTTACATGAAACGGAAAGAGAATTTCTTAGTCTTACTCTAATTGAGGATCTAAATTTCTCTAAAATAGAATCAATTGGAGCATTAAATGGGACTGGCATTGGCATCTTACCCCTTGGGCCCATGAATTGGCCCAACGTTTTACCTACGTTAGCCATAAGTTGTGTATCTGCAAGGAAAAAATCATAACCGTTAATGAGTTTACGTGATTCACGTTTGTTTGTACCAACTTGAGCAAGTTGTGTTCCATCTACAACCTTATCGGCATTTGCACTCTTTGCTTTCAGACCGAGATCTCCTGACGCTATAACACATATGGAAGCTGGTTGATTCATTTTTCTTGGAAGTTGAACGGTCTCATTTATTGCGAATCCTTTCTTTACGTCGATATCCTTGAAAACCATGATTAGCTCTACCGCTTGTTTGAACTTTCGTTCTTTTGTCTCCTTCTTTGCTCCTGTTATCATCTGAGCTATCTGGGACTCGGTAATCATTACGAGAGGCTTTCTGAAAGCCTATTTAAAATCGTTTAGTGACATAAATGCGAGATTAAGTACATTCTGCCAAGGATTTGATTTTCTTTATTTGTTTAGGAGAATATGAGAACGAACTTACATTTATTAAATAGTAACAAAAAGTAGTCGCAAAGTTGCACAAATTTGATGAATTAGATATGAAAATAATAACTGAGCTCACAAGAGACGGTAATGTTTCAGTTCCAAATCTCTCAAAGAAGCTGGGAATAAATACGTCGGTTCTATACAGTAGAATAAAAAGGCTCATAAAGAAAAAACTAATTAACAAATTCACTATAGTCGTTGATGAATCCCTTATTGGTATTGGTGTGAGGGCAACAATGGGAATAAACAGAGATCCCAAGCTTAAGGATTCAATTCATAAAGCTCTCATGAAAACACCCGAAGTAGTTAAGATATCAGAAGTTACTGGTAGATTTGATATTTTAATAACTCTAAGAGCAAAAAATCTCGAAGAACTACACACTGTAGCTATTGAGAAGATAGGTAAGATAGAGGGGATACAGAATACGGAAACCTTTGTAGAACTACAAAGAACAGATAAGGATGCTGTATATACACTTTAAACGAATAATTTACTTGAATTTATCGTCGAATTTACCTGCATCTATTTCAGGAGTTATTTCTTTTGGATTCTTGCCATTTACCTTTATTCCAAGTGAAAGGCAAGTTCCTACAACCTCTTTTGCGGCTGATTTGATATCTTGCGCATAGGACGAGTCTATTTTCAACTTTGCGACCTTTACCACAGAATCAAGCGGTATGTCACCAACCCATGTTGCACCCGAAGTTCCAGAACCCTTCTGAAGCCCAGCTTCCTTGAGAATCAATGCAGCTGCTGACGGTATTCCTACCTCAACTGTCCATTGCTTGGTTTTTTTGTCGACACTGACTATTACAGGAACCTTCATTCCCTCAAAGTCTTTGGTTTTTTCATTTATTGTATTTACAATTTGCAAAATATTTACGCCGAGAGGACCTAACGTTGGACCCAAAGGAGGACCTGCGTTAGCTTGACCGCCTGTCACAAGCGCAGAGACGGTTTGAAGGTCTGCCATAATTTTCCTTCGCTCTTTACTGTAAATTTAATCCTTTGCTACTGAGTCGATGGTTTTAGATAGTTGGCATCAACAGTTACCGGTAATTGGTAGGGAGCATCAAGTAAGATTACAGTTGCTTCTTCCTTATCATGATCTATTCTTGTTACAGTAGCTTTCATACCTTTGAATGGACCGCCGATAATTTCGACAACTTGGTCTACTACAAGCTCTGACACTGTAGATTTTTTAACCAAATACCCCTCAATATCCTTGAATTGCAGCTCTCCTCTAAGCTGGCCACGAATGTGCCTTATTCCCTGCAAGGCATCAAAGGCGGCATTTGCGTCTATTGCTTCAACTACGACATATCCTTTGAGATTTTCTAAGAGCAAAACTGATTGTATGTTTAATTTCTTTAGCTTTATTCTGTTCTCAAGAAGACCCATGACTACTTTTTCTTGGCCTCCAGTTGTTCTAACCGCAAAGAAATGCGATTTTATTTCTTGTGTCAATCCTACCCATGCCCTAAATTGATTACAGCAAACGTAAATTGAATGATAAATCCAATACCGCCAACAGTTGCCATGCCAAGAAGAACTAGCCTTAGATGTTGCATATAGTCATCCTTGTCGGACTTTTTAGCAAGCTTGATTGTGTTGGCCATGTCTTTTAACAGCTGTCTTGGATTTGCCATTGGAGGACGTTAATAAAGTGTACTTATAATTCTTATTTTATGCAATTGCTTGTGGCCTATCAATCTGATCCGGCCGGCTCTAACATGGCATCTTTTATCTCAAAAGACATGACAAAAGAAAGTGATGTCTATCATGGAAAAAACTTTGATCTTGTTATAATTGAAACTCCTGTTATTTCTGCAGATTGGCTTGAGGAAAAATATCACTATGACGGTTTTGTCTTTTTATCCAAACATGCTTCTGAGAGTGGTACGCTGGCCCTTACCTGCCACAATACTGGAAACTTTGCAGACGCTCACTTTGGTGGAAATCCTAGGCAAGTGGCAATACCTCACCCACATCTGCAAAAATCATACATGCAACACCTATCAAAAAAACTAGATAGTTTTTCAAAATTTGAGATAACAATTGAAGCGACTCATCATGGTCCTACTGCTCTAAGTAAACCAACATTATTTATCGAAATAGGCACTACACAGAAGGAATGGAATGACAAGAAATTATGTGAAAATGTGGCCAGAATAGTGGTAGATGAAATGTCAAAGAGACCGAAAAAACATGATGTGGCAATATGTTTTGGTGGTACACACTATCCAAAAAAATTCAATAAGGAGCTTATCGAAGGAGATCTTGCTTTGGGAACTGTTATGCCAAAACACGCTCTAGACAATTTGGACAAAGACCTCTTTTCACATATTGTAAAGCGAAATAAAGAAGCCAAATTTGCGCTAGTTGATTGGAGTGGACTTGGGAAAAATAAACAAAAAATAATGGATTTGACAAAGGCAACAGACTTGGAGTTGATAAAAGTTTGAATCTGGAACAAAAAGTCTACCGGAAACTTTTGGAAGTACCAAGAGGTAAGGTAACAACTTATTCTGAACTTGCAAAAGCAGTAGGACTCAAAAACGGTCAGAGAGTAATTGGTAGAATAATGAACAAGAACCCATATCCTGTTGTCATACCTTGCCATCGAGTGATCTTGTCGAACAAAAAAGTGGGAGGATATGCTTGGGGTGAGAAAGTTAAAAGCAAAATGCTTGCAAAAGAGGGAATACAAATCAAGAAAGGAAAAATTCTTGATCCGGATGTAATTTACAGATTTTAGTTACTTCTTTGAACGTACTTCTTCTATCAAAGTTCGTAGGTGAGCAAGATTTCTTACTTGGTTTCCTCTAACTTGTTTGTAAAGCTTCCAGTAATTGTTATTTGTTACCTCTTTTCTTGACTTTGAAACCTTGAGCTGGTGCCGCATTGCTCTTATCTTATTGACATATACCTCTTTTTTACCAATTCTGGCTCCCTTCGCGCCTTTCTTTGAACCTTGTTTGGTACCTCGTTTACCTCGCTGCAGCTTTTTGAAATAGGCCCTGCCCTTTGAGGTTCCCTTGATTGGTCTTATCTGAATTATCTTTGCAGTAATTAAACTTCGGATGTTATCTCGCGTAATTGCGTCTGCAACATCGTCAAGATACTCAGGATCAAACTTTACTCTATCTACACCGATCCCAAGAATTCTTGAGACTAGTTGTCTTTTTGTTCTAAGATTTACTACCACTTAGCGACACCCTTGCATTGAAAATCTTAAAGTTCATCTCTTTTGCCTTTGATATGACCTCAAGCCTCTTCCTTTTTCCCACGCTATGACCAAATCGTATTCCATCAGTTTTTGGATTGAGTTTTTCCAAGTCTTTAACATTATAAACTAAATTATCAGTATATCCTGAAGGATGTAATCCTCTTGAAGCTTTTGGTCCGCCATAACCTATTCGCACCAACGCTGGCCACCCCTTTTTTTGTTTTCGTTGATGGTTGTCAATTCCCTTGGGTTTTCTCCAGTTCTCTGCGAGCCTGACATACCTCCAACTCTCCTGTCTGATAAAATCTGGCCTGTGCTTGGCAAGCTTTTTTCTAAGCTCTAGAGATTCTTTATTGATCTGCATGTAAAAGGCTCTTCCTGAATTTTACAATAAATACGTTTCTTGAAGAACGTATGAATGATCCGAAGAGATAATAAGGAAATTGACGGCGAATCGATTTACCTGATGATAGAAGATTTGGAGGCTGAAAACACCGGTCAAGTGGTGTCTCAGCTGGAACAAATGGGTCTTAAACCTGAAAAAATATACAGAAACTTACAAGTTAAAAAATTAATCGATATTATAATAGAAAAGAATGAAGGAACATTAGCTGAAAATGGAGCCATTTCAATCAAGACAGGGAAATATACGGGCAGATCCCCAGATGACCGATTCATCGTAGATGACAAGCAAACTCATGATTCTGTTGACTGGGGAAAGATAAATCATCCATTCCAAGAGGACAAATTCGATAAAATTTTTGAGAAAATGAAAAGACATGTTAAAGACAAGGAAATTTTCATTTTTGATGGTTTTGTTGGGGCAGACCTTGACCACAGACTATCGATTAGAATCATAACTGACCATGCATGGCAAAGCCTGTTTGTAAGACAGCTTTTCATCAGGCCTTCCGCAACTGAGCTTCAATCACACAAGCCAGAGTATACACTTGTGGCGTTAAATGAGTTCAAGGCAATTCCTGAAGTAGATGGAACGCGAACAGAGGCATTTATTCTTCTTAATTACCAAAAGAAAATTGTCTTAATTGGCGCAACACCATACGCTGGAGAAATAAAGAAATCAATGTTTTCTGTAATGAATTACATTTTACCTCCAAAGAATATCTTTCCAATGCACTGTTCTGCTAACATAGGAAAGGATGGTGATACGGCTCTATTCTTTGGACTTTCTGGAACAGGAAAGACTACTCTATCTGCAGACTCAAACAGGATGCTAATAGGAGATGATGAGCACGGTTGGTCTGATAAAGGAATTTTTAATTTCGAGGGAGGATGTTATGCAAAATGCATCAACCTAAAAAAAGAAGCAGAGCCACAAATCTGGGATGCAATAAGATCAGGATCCGTGCTAGAAAATGTGGTACTTGACAAAAAAACCATGATGCCAGATTTTGATGATGGTAGTATCACTGAAAACACAAGAGCTGCATACCCACTTGACTACATTCCAGGCTCAGTAATTCCAAGCTTGGGTGGAAATCCAAAAGTCATAATTTTTCTTACCGCAGACGCCTTTGGAGTAATGTCACCTATCGCTAAACTAACAAAAGAAGGTGCGATGTATCACTTTATGTCAGGATATACAAGCAAGCTTGCGGGAACCGAACGAGGAATAACAGAGCCAAGAGCTACTTTTTCAGAATGTTTTGGTGCCCCATTCATGTCAAGACACGCATCCGTATACGCTAAATTGCTTGGAGAAAAGATAACAAAACACAAGACTGTTGTCTATCTCATCAATACAGGTTGGTCAGGTGGACCATATGGAATTGGAAAGAGAATGAATATTCACCACACAAGAAGAATGGTTACTGCAGCTCTAACAGGCGAGCTAGACATTGTAAAGTATAGACACGATGGGGTTTTCAACTTGGATGTGCCAACATCATGCCCCGATGTGCCATCTGAAGTACTAGATCCACGCAATACTTGGTCTGAAAAGGATGCCTATGATCACTCTGCAAGAAAGCTTGCCCAGATGTTTGTTGAGAACTTTAAGAAATTTGGTAATGTTTCAAAGGAAATTAGAGATGCCGGGCCCCAGATCTAAAATATCATCTGCGGCTGTAGACAAACCCCGTTATAACTACCAAAGCTAAAATCACACCAATAATTGTAATTTGTTTTGATGGAAGACCAAATGAATCAAAGTCAATGGTTTTTTGCGCAATTTCATTTACTATCATAGTTTGATAGACATTATCAGTTACGTTTCCTGTGCTTACCTGAGATAAAATCCAATATTCACCCTTTTCGTACACTGGAAGAGAACTTGTCTTCTCTGGTGTGATAGAAGTAATCCTAATATCATGTGTTCCAGCCTTTGTCAAAGTAATTTTTGCATATACCCACTTTTCTGGATAATCAATAGAAAATGAAATAATACCGTCTTTCTGAGTTGTTCCAAGATTTCCTTTTGTCAAATGTACGACAACAGGAATATGGTAGACTGTCTTTGAATCATCTATGATAATAAACCCGTCATATGTGCCTGGCTTTTTTACGTTATCAGAAATTCTTGCGTCTATTGTATCATTTGAAACCGAATAATTAAAGTTCAAAGTTGTTTCATTTGATATGAAACTTACTTTTAATTCCGGAATAGTTCCGTCAATAGCACGTAAATAAAGTGATTTGGTTTCACTGAGGTTCTCAAAAGAGAGATTATAGACCAAACTATGTGGTAATATGATCAGATTGGCGTCATATGCCCTTGTCACGTTTAACCTGCCACTTCCTACTGCATTGATTGGAAGAATACTACCATATGCGTCAGTGACAGGATCTGTGGTCGTAGCTAGCAGTGACGCAATAGATACAGAATCAAGATTTGGATACTTTTGTAAAAGTAATGCTGCAGCGCCTGTAACATGGGGTGCTGCCATACTTGTTCCACTTGTTAAATTATATCCTCCACCTAATGCTGTAGAATTTACAAAGATCCCTGGAGCCACTAGATCTGGTTTAATGTAAAAAGGAGAGACCGGTCCACGTGAGCTAAAAGGAGCAACAAAATCCGGATGGTAAAATATGTCAAGACTACCAACAGTATTGTTTTCCAATGCTGCTTTTAGCTTAAGACCATCGTCTTTTGACATTGATATGACTGGGATTCTTGGAGTGTAGCTTGATGTGGAATTTGGTACACGAAGTTCACCAAAAAATATTCCACTTTGATTATTGAATATTATTAGGCCCTTGGCACCCCTGTCTGCTGCATTTTTTTCCTTTTGAGCGAAATAGACCTTTTCACCCTTGATGTCGCTGCCTCTTTGTTCAAGCAGTATGGCGTCTTTGACATCCAAGTTTTCTAAATCTTTAGCTCTTCCATACGCTCCGTAAACTATTTTGCTTTCAATCGGTTTTGATATTGGTTTTGTTCCAAACATTGGAAGAACCTCGAATTGCTGTTTGCCTACTTTGAAAGTTGCTACAACACTTGATGTAATGTTGTTATACGAGGCACCTACCGTAATTGCGTTAATGTCTTTTCCTGGGCTGCCAATCGTACGTTCATCAGGTCCATTGTTACCAGCAGCTACGACGACCACAATTCCGTTTTTGACTGCCTCATCTACTGCATCATCTAACTCATCATTGGTCCTGTTCACACCCAGACTGATGTTTATGACATTTACCTTGTCGGCTATCGCACGTTGTATTGCCTTTATGATATAGTCAGACGATACAGATTCTCCAGTAGAGGAGACTTTGTATGAAAATAGTTTAGATTTTGGTGCCACTCCACTAAAGTTTCCATCAGCTGCTACAATTCCAGCAACCTCAGTTCCATGACCGTTAGTGTCTTTTGGTTTTTCATTGGTATTAACATAGTCATATCCTCCCACGACTTTGCCAGAAGGACCAAAGCCGGACAGATCGGGATGGTCATAATCTATACCTGTGTCTATAATGCCAATTTTGATTCCCTGACCATCAAATCCATGTTCTCTTGGAGTGTTGACACCAATGAGCTCAATGCTTTTTGGAAGGTGAGAGATGGTTTTTTGTTCTGTAGATTCTGAAGCAAGGAACAAGATGCTGAAAATTAACAGTAGAGAAAAAATGAGCGCTCGTTTGACCACAACGTATCTCCAATTTCGCTAGATAAAATGCATTTGCAACCAAAACCATAAATGGCAAGAATTAGGTGGAAATCCATGGGAAAATATGAACTTCCAAAGGTGCCGTACGCATATGATGCGTTGGAACCACATATCGACGCCAAAACAATGGAAATTCATCATACCAAGCATCATCAAGCATATACTGACGGCTTGAATAATGCATTGGCAACTCTGAGCTCTGAAATACAAAACATGGAACTAACCAAGTTACTTACAAGCTTGGATAAAGTTCCAGAAAATGTCAGAGGAGCAGTGAATTTTCATGGTGGAGGTTATGACAACCACGCACTCTTCTGGAACAACATGAAACCAAATGGTGGTGGAAAACCGGGAGGAAGCATTGCAGATGCTATTAATTCAGTATTTGGCAACTTCGACAGCTTCAAGGAGAAATTCACAAAGGACACCATAGCTATACAGGGAAGTGGATGGGGCTGGTTAACATACAACCCACAAAGTAAGAAGGTTGAATATACCACAATGCCGAATCAGACAAGTCCTAGAACTAAAGGCCTGATTCCATTGTTAGGCTTGGACGTTTGGGAACATGCGTATTATCTCAAGTACCAAAACAAACGAGCCGATTATGTCAACGCTTGGTGGAATGTAGTAAACTGGGATGAAGTAAACACGAGACTTTCTAAAACAATAGCATAACCCTTTTTTCTTTTTGTTATGATTTTCAAGTTGTTTTCGAGGATAAATTATACTGCCTTTTAGCTCCTTACCAGAAGTGCCTTTCAGAATGCATTTATAGGCGGATAAGAGAATTTTTTGCAAATGAGTGAAGAACAGGTCCAAGCTCTATTACAACAGCTGCAGACACTTGAGGCATACATGGCAGATTTGATGCAAAGAGAAGAAGCGGTAGTGAGAATTCTGCAAGAAGCAACAAATGCAGCAGAATCTATGAAAGCATTGGGTGATAATACTGAATATGAAACGCTTGTACCCCTAGGTTTAGGAGCTTACATCAAAGCAAAAGTACAACCAAACCAAAAAATGATTGTCAATATTGGTGCAGGTGCTGCAGTGGAACAAGACAAAGATTCAGCAATCAATTACATGGAAGCTAGGATCAAAGAATTAGAAGTTGCGCTTCAACAACTAGCAGCGCAAAGACAGGAAGTTGGTTTAAGACTTGAACAAGACCAGCAAGAAATGAACAAACTTATACAATCAAGTCACGGTTCAACAAAGTAAGGCCATACATCATGTTTGATAAACTAAGGAACGCCTTTTCTTCGGCGGTTAAAAGCTTTGGCGAAAAAGAGCTAAAGGAAAAAGACATTGATGAGGTTTTGTTTGAACTCGAAGTAGCCCTGTTAGAGTCAGATGTTGCAATAGAAGTAATTGACATGTTAAAGGGAGACTTGAAAAAGCAACTTGTTGGTGTAACAGTTGAAAAAGATAAGATAGCTGATATTGTAAAGCAAAACCTACGGCAAAGTATCTCCAGCATGTTTGATTCAGCAGGAAAAATTGACGTCTTGTTCAATATACAAAAGAAGAAGAAAACAGGTGAACCTTATATCATATCATTTATGGGAATAAACGGTACTGGAAAGACTACAACTATAGCGAAATTTGCTAACTTACTACGTGAAAACAAATTTTCAGCTGTCATTGCCGCAGCCGATACATACAGGGCAGGAGCAATAGAACAGATAAGCGAACACGCAAAGAGATTAAACATCAAGATAATTGCTCAAAATTACGGTTCTGACCCTGCAGCGGTTGCGCGTGATGCAGTACTATATGCCAAATCTCACAAACTAGACTGCGTATTAATTGATACTGCAGGAAGAATGCAGACTAGTAAGAATCTCATGGATCAGATATCTAAAATTAACAAAGTAGTAAATCCTGACCTGAAGTTATTTGTTGGTGATGCACTTGCGGGAAATGATACCGTAAGTCAAGCGCGAGAATTTTACAACTACACAAAGTTTGATGGAGCAATTCTCACAAAAAGCGACGCAGACGCACGTGGTGGTGCTGCAATCTCGATTGTCAAAGTAACATCAAGCCCCATTCTATATCTTGGTGTTGGACAAGAATACAAAGACCTGAAACCTTTTGATAAAGACTTGTTCCTTGAAATGCTCTTTGGATCTCAGGAAATTACTCCTGATATGATAGCCTACCACAAAGAAAAACCTCAGGAGAAAATAGAACAAAAGGAAACAAGAGAAGAGAAAGTTGTTGCAGACAAATCTGCGGAAAAGATATCTGAAACAAAACAAGTAAAACCTTCGATTGTAGCTGAAGCTAAAGTGGTACAAAAAGAAGTACAACCCGAGCCAAAACAAATTCCTGAGCAACAAGGAGATCCGTTTGCTGGAATCGCCACAAACGATATTGAGAAATATTCTGACCTATTTGACGTAACGCCTCCTGAAAATGATAATGAAGCTAGAAAGCTAGCGGATAAGATAAGAAAGTGGATTTCTGACGGCAGGCCAAAACCAAAAGAAACAACCAAGGAACTTGAGGAAAAAGAAGAAATGACAGTATCGGAAGATGAAAGGCCGAAGAAGAAACACTCTCTATTTGGATGGGGAAAAAAATGAAACTAAAAACAAAAGATCTACTAACATTAAATGAGCTAAGCAAAAACGAACTTATTGCAATCATAGACAACAGCATCAAGCTAAAAAAAGATCTTAAGAGGGGAATATGTAAACCTCTTTTAAAAAACAAGACGCTTGCAATGATCTTCCAGAAACCATCAACTAGAACAAGAGTAAGTTTTGAGGCTGGAATGTATCAACTCGGTGGGCATGCTTTGAACTTGACCGCAGATGAATTACAATTACGAAGGGGAGAAACCATACAGGATACCTCAAAAACACTCTCACGATACGTAAATGCGATAATGGCTAGGGTCTATTTGCATGAAGAAATTGAGATACTTGCAAAGAATTCATCAGTGCCTGTAATAAATGGACTTTCAGATTCTTTTCATCCTTGTCAGACATTAGCTGATCTTATGACTATCAAAGAGAAAAAGAAAAAGCTAAATGGTCTGAAGCTAGCATGGGTGGGAGACGGCAACAATGTTTGCAATTCCATGATATATGGTTGTGCAAAGACATCGATAGATATCAGTATTGCAACCCCTAAAGGATACGAGCCAAATCAAAAAGTAATAAATGAATCCAAGAAATCTGTTCAAGTAGAATTGTTAAATGATCCAATAGCTGCCGTAAAGGACGCTGACGTTGTAGCTACAGATACTTTTGTTTCAATTCACCATCAAACTACTGACAGGGCAAAGGACTTTTTGCCACGTTTTCAAGTGAGTGCCAGCCTTATGAAAAAAGCAAATCCTAATGCGATCTTTATGCATTGTCTTCCAGCAAAACGAGGTCAGGAGGTTACCAGCGAGGTAATGGATGGACCTCAATCGGTAGTTTGGGATGAAGCTGAAAATAGACTTCATGCACAAAAAGCCCTTTTGGTAGCAATGCTTCAAGTCTAACGTTTATAAGAGCTTCACCAAAATTTTTTGTAAATAAGGTTAGTATCGATGGCATATTCACAAATATTGCGCAGATCTCGGGACGAGAAGACAAACTACAAAAAAAGAAGAAATCTTCTCATGGGTAGACGTGACTTTATCACAGTTCAGATATCAAACGAGAATACTCTTGTACAAATTCATAAACCTGAATTGGCAGGAGACAAAGTTCTCTCGTCTGCTCATTC
>MNFB01000002.1 GCA_001917995.1 Thaumarchaeota archaeon 13_1_40CM_4_38_7
TCATTAGTTAGTGAGTCAGATCCAGCTAATCCAGATTGTACTAATGTTATGGAATAAGGTGTTGCACTAGCCTCGTTTGAAAAAGGGGATACACCGGCAAAGTTTACAGCTCTTACTTTGTAGAAATATGTAACACCGGGTGTAACTCCTGTATTGGTATAAGAAGTAACATTTCCTAGACTCACGTAACCTGTCTCAGTACCAGAACTATTAGACCTGTATATCTTGTAACCAGTGATTGCAGAACCGCCATTGTTTGTTGGAGCAGTCCATGAAAGACTGATTTGTGATGATGAGGCTGCGGTTGCTGTTAGACCAGTTGGAGGATGTGGTGCTGTTATGTTACTAGCTGTTGTAGCAGATGCCGTATTAGATGGAGAACTCGTAACAAGTGGGGTTATTGCAAATATCCTATAGGTGTAAGTGGTACTAGGTGCAAGCCCAGTATTAGAATATGTTGTTGCAGTACTGCCTGTGTTTGACACAATGGTAGACCAACTCGAGCCCCCATCGGTTGATCTTTGTATTTTGTAGCCAGTTAGTATTAGACCTCCGAGGTCAGAAGGTGCTGTCCAACGAAGATCGATTTCGGAACTTGAAACTGCACGTGCGGTAAGATTCGTTGGTGGTTCTAGTATACCAAGAGCATTTGCATATTGATTAACGTATGATAGTAATAATAATGAAAGTACTATCACAGTACCTAACAGGACAGATTTTCTTTTCATCCATTTCTACTCAGTTTCATAGGTTATTCTTGTTTGCATAAAAAATTCTGTAACATTTCTACGAACTTTTATCTGGTTTAGTTTTGACGCCAAATCTTATGAGAAAAGAATCTGTATGAGTATTACAGATCGGAAAGGAGTAAATCAATATTGCTATTAGAAAAATCTTTTCTTGTATAGTTTTTCAGTATACCTATTTTATAACATTGTTAAGGTAAATTCATTGCAAAGTCAAATTAAAATTCAATCATACAATTAACATATGAGAAAATCTAGTATGGTTTTTGGTACGCTGATTGTTTCTATAATAATAGTAACATTGATGATGAGTGTTACTCATGTACAAGCTCTTAATAAGATTGGCCCAGTTCCCATACCAGGCGACCTTATTCCCCATCCAAATACTACAACGCAAGATACTCAAAATCTAATTAATACAGTAAACGGTATGAACCTTCCAGAAGGAATTGCTAACAGCCTTGTTGCAAAGCTAAATGCTGCTATTGGTTACTTGAATTCGGGTGTCAACACTGCTGCAAAGGACTCACTCAATGCTTTCATAAACGAGGTCAATGCACAAGCAGGTAAGAACCTGACAACTGATCAAGCAAACCAGCTGACAAAGGCTGCACAGATTATCATAAACTCAATTCCTTAAATTCTAAATCTTGTCTTTTCAACAAATAATTCATCGAAATAGTAATTGATATGTTTATCTCAGAATCTTTTCTTGTCTGCATTAAGATTCACCTCCTTTTCAAACGTCTTGATCTTTCCAATCTCCGATAACCATGATTTACGTAAATGGTGCCTCTTATCCCTCTGATGTCACTGTAATACAAGGTACTTCAAATGATAATCATATATGATTGTTTGAAGGGTGATGATGAAAAATCGGATGAACCGAAAGTAAAGAAGGAACCGATACATCCGGATAAAATCTAGTGAGATATTCATCAGAATTTTGATTATAATCTGTGCAGCTTTTTCTTGAAAACGATTTCCAAAATAGAGTTGTTGTAGTTAACAGATTCAGTTATAATTTTTGTTGGTCTGACCTCACACGGAATTTCCTTACGATAAATTTGACTGCCTTTTTTAATCACCAGTTCAATAAATCCTTCTTTAAGATTAAAACTGATATCCTCTTTTCTTACACCTGGAAGAAGCGCTACGATTTTCAGGTTATCATGGCTGTCTAGAACGTCGATAATAGGTTCATTGCCGTTTTCAATGTAGGGCGACGGGGGGCTTACCTTTAGATTATTGTCTATCGAATCTTCTAGAAAGCTAGTTTTAGTCGATAGCTTGACAGATATGCCGAATATGCCCATCTCATAACTTGAGGAACCCCGTAACGGTTTTTTATCTGCCATGCCTAGGCCACTAACTGAAATATTAACCACCGCATTCTTCAGCTTGTTTAGCAAAATATCAATGTCTTGCGCCATATTTTTCTACGATAATCTCTACCTCTCCCGCATTATTTCACTATGCAAACAAATTACTGAATGAAAATTAGGTAAAAAATCCTATAAAATAGTTACACTCCGCCTGAAAGAATATGTCAAATTTTTAAAGCTTGTGACACCATCTAATAGAATAATTTTCCACATTATTTTAAAAGATGAAATCATATTTTGAAATGTGGCATTAGCTAATACCTCCTCTGCGGAAAAAACAGAAATTCTCTTTGGACAGCATGACGTTTTGACAAAATGGAAACAATGTGCGTACAATACAAAACGGGAGATCAATATTTACGCTGATTCTGGCAATTCCTTGGAAACTTTAGGGTTCAAAAACTATCTGCAAATATTGAATTATCTAAAGCAAAAAGGAGTTAGAATAAGATACATCACAGAAATTTCGAAAACAAACGTGCAGTTTTGCAAGTCACTTATGGATATAATCCCGGAGTTTCGGCATTTGGGTGGTATCAAAGGCGCCTTTGGTGTAACTGACGAAGAGTTCTTGGCCACGGCCACTCTGCAGGAGATAAGACCGGTTTCGCATGCGATTTACAGTAATGCCAAACAACTAGTAGAAGTTGAAAGGCATATTTTTGAAACTTTATGGAATGGATCTGTCCCAGCAGAACGTAAATTAAAAGAGCTAGAAGAAGGCCTAGAGCCGGAATTTTTGGAGGTAATCAATGACCCTCAAAAGTCTGTTAAGATAATTATAAAACTTGCAGGTTCAGTAAATGAAGAAATATTATTGTTATTGCCAAAAAGCAAATCCATGGTTAGCCTGTACCACTTGGGCGTTTTCGATCAGTTAATAGACGCATGCAAAAAAAGAAAAACAAAGATCAGAATAATCTGTCCTATCAACGATGAAAACTATGAACTTGTACAATTCCTCCATACAAGTTCACCCAATATCAGTATTTTAAACGGAACGGAGGGTGCGGTGGGATTGATTATAGTTGATAATTCTAAACTTTTCATAGCTGAGGTCAGAGAAGAAATGGCTAGAGAGTTTTCGAAGACACTCGGTTTTGGTTTATTTTCTAACAGTATTTCGGTCATTAAATCTATCAGATTGTTTTTTGAATTGTTATGGACATCGGATGAATTAAATGAGAAATTAAAAGCTCATAAAAAATTACAAGCCGAATTCATAAATATTGCAAGCCACGAGTTTAAAACTCCGATTCAATCGCTTCTGACGTATTCTGAATTATTGCAATCAGGGCCTGAAAAAAACCAGTCTCATGTTGACGCGGTCCAACGAAATGCTTTGAGGCTCAAATTGCTATCAAACAATTTATTGGATCTGACAAGAATAGATAGCAACACGCTGGTTATTACCAAGGAAAGATTTGATCTCTCTTATCTCATATCATCAGTAGTGGAAGATTTCAAGAATCAGATAAAGAGTATATACACAGACCAATCTCTAAAAGTGTCCTTAGCCAACCAAGGTCAGCTCTTCGTAGAAGCAGACAAGGAAAGGGTAACGCAAATAGTTACAAACATCATTCGTAATGCGTTGAAATTTACTGAGAACGGAACTATATCGGTTGCGCTCAGAAAAGGAAAACGCGAAGTAACCATATCTGTAAAAGACTCTGGCCAAGGAATTGACCCTGATGTGATGCCACATCTTTTTTCAAAATTTACGACGCGGGATCATAATAGCGGTACAGGTATAGGACTGTATATTTCAAAGAATATTGTTGAAGCTCATGGTGGTAGAATATGGGGAAGAAATAACTCAAATGGAAAGGGTGCAACCTTCTCGTTTACATTGCCCGTTAAACAGTAAGGAACTCATTTGCGGTTCATGTACAGCATACTGCAGATTTTCCTGCCTAACTGCATTTACTATTAACGATTTAGTTGTACACATAAACATGGAATTGTCAAAGAATTAGTTTTCAATTGTAGTCATAGAAGCCTGTTTAATCTCTTCTGTAAAAAAAGGAGGCAGTGAATTGTAAGAATTACTATAAATGTAAATGGTTCCAACTCCTTTAGATGCAACTTCCCTTAACTTTTCTACCATTCTAGGTGTTGAGGTTACATTTCCTAATATCACACTTAGCTTTTCGGCTGGTAGTTGTTCATTAGTCAAGATGTGATGAGATTTATCATATTCTATTTCATGAATATTTGCTACGTCAACGGCCCCACTTTTTATGTAATTATCTACCTGCGGATAATTGTAACCAGGATTAATGTACACTATGCCTCCTAGAGCATGAACGTAATTGGCAAATTGTCTAAATTTATTCAAGTTGTCCTGGCTACCCTCATTATCGAAAAATATGCCATCGGTCGGTGTGCTAGCCTTCATGTAATAATCTATGTTAGAAAAGCTCTCCGACGAATCAAAGATATATCCAAGTGTTTTGATTTTTTTACTTTTTAAAACTGATATTATGTTTTCCCAGTCATATGATAATGTGCTGCCACACGGTCCACTACAGGGATTTATAATAGCATATTTTATCGTAGAAGGATAGCGCTCTGCTACTTGATATATCACATCCCATTGAGGATCTTTAGGATCGAAATAAGGAACTACAATCACATTAATTGTTTTATTTTTATTAGCCATCGCACCTGATACCAATACTTCTTGGTTTACCGATTTATATTCGACGAGCCAAATTGCCAGAGCAGCAAATATTCCAACCATACTAGCCAGGATAATAGTTTTTCTTTTCAACTATAGATAGTATGTAAAGATGCCTTAAATGTGAAATCTAATAATCTACTGTAAAATAGGTGTTATATTATCTGACAAAATACCGAAGTGTGCGTTTGAATATAGAACAATGTACCATAGTATTTTATATCCGAGTCTACCAGTACATAGCTCTGTAATATGTCTCAGCAACAAATGTACAGCAGACCAATGTTAAACATATACGACTTGGTCGATCGTGTACTAGACAAAGGGCTCGTAATTGATGCTAACCTTTCAGTTTCACTGGTAGGTATCGAAATTCTCGTTATTAGAGCTAGAATAGTAGTTTCTGGCATTGACACGTTTTTACGATATGCCTCAGCATTAGGATTGGCAGCACCTCCGGGTTTACCAGCCAAATAGAGTCTGATAATAATTGGCAGTCTGTATGGTCTGCGGTAAATATGAAGAAGTAGAATTGAAGAAGGCCATGAGTGAAGGGTGGGTCTTCAACAGATGCCCTGAATGTCAGAGGGGAACACCATTTGATATCCTTGCAACTTATCTATCGAAAACTATCACGGAAAAATACATCGAAGGATTTTGTCCGCGTCACTGGTTCAAAGATACTGGAATTTGTGGTTACTGTAAGATGAAGCGTGAAGGAATAAGCGAAAATGTCACTTAAACAAGTACCTCCTGGACAACTTACTATCGTTGATCTTATCGATAGAATTTTGGACAAAGGTGTGGTCATAAACGGTGACATTACTCTTTCAATCGTAGGAGTGGACTTGCTTTCCTTGAAAATAAATTTAGTTATAGCATCGTTAGAGACTGCCAAGAGATACGGTATAAAACTTCCTTGGGAAAAATGGGCTCTTGAACAAAAACGAGTCAGCTCAAAAAGTATCAAGAGGTAGTGCCATGTGACAAGATATGCCAAGGTTTCTACATCAAATGCCACGGCCCTGCAAGTGAACACAGATGTGGAAAGGCTTCAAAATGGACTCGCAAGGCTAGTACTGACAATAGTAGAATTACTCAGACAGCTTCTAGAAAGACAGGCCCAAAGAAGGGTTCTGGCAGGTACGTTATCTGCAGAAGAGGTGGAAAGACTTGGCCTAGCTTTCATGCAGATCAAGCAAAAAATTCATGAGATTTCAAATCAGTTTGACCTGAATTCTAATGAACTTGACATCAAAGTAGGGTCGTCAATCACAAAAAATGCCTCAGCAACCAAAGCCTCGCTTGTAGATATCTTGGACAAATTACTTGACAGAGGAACTGTCGTAGGAGGGCAAGTTACTATTTCCGTTGCCGACATAGACCTAATTGCCTTGGACTTGTTTGCGATGCTATCGCTGGTACATGACAAGACAGAATCAGACTCAAAGAAGGTAGTGAGAAATCATGGCAGCTGATGGTAGGTACGTCTATTGCATAATGGAAGGAGGAGAAAACCAAAATCTTGGAAGCATAGGTCTTTTTGGAAACGAAGTATATACCATAAATCATAACGACATTAGCGCTGTAGTAAGTAAAGCACCCTTTAAGGAAATGAAACCTGATGTAGATAGCATCATTGCTCACCAAAGAGTAGTGGAGGCATCTAAAAATGTAACCACCACTCTTCCGGTAAGATTTGGAATACTCTTCAAGTCAGAACAAGGTGTCAAAAAACTACTGACAAAGTCATACAATGACTTTAAATCTAAAATTAATAAACTCAAAGACAAAGAAGAATTTGGAATTAAATTAATTCTTGAAAAGGAAAATATACGAAAAATTCAAAAACAAGTTATTGATAAGTCTGAAGAGGTCAAAAAAATAAAAAGCGAAATCAGTGAGTCTGGAAAAGGTACCGCATATTTTCTTAATATGAGAATGAATGAGGCCATAAAAAACGAAGTACTAAGAAAGGTTGAAGAGTTGGGTGGAGAAGTTCACCGAGAACTTGTAAGCTGTTCTATTGACAGCTGTTTTCTGAAGGCAGATCTAGAAGATGTAATCCTTAACGCGGCTTATCTAGTAAACAAATCAGAAATAAAAAAGTTCAGTGACAAGTTAGAGAAACTAAAGAAGATGTATGGTACACACGGTGTAATATTCCATCAAAGTGGCCCATGGGCACCCTATTCATTTTGTTGAGGTGAAGGAAAATTATCATAACGTTTCTAATATTGAAATTAACATTCGAATCTATTTTAAACGAATGTAATCGCCTGGCGCAAGAGGGGCAAGCACTGGAACAGGCAACATGGCTAAAGTCAAGGCTTGTTAAGATAAGGGTTGATTATGAAAATGGCGTAATTGACGAAAAAACCTATCATAAAAAAGAGTTGGAAATTCTAGATGAATTGAGAAAGGCAGGCGTCTAGATGACCCAACAGGATGAAACTGATAGAGCGGTACAACATGCGCTTCAAGTGCGAAGGATTCAAAATCATATCAAAGAACAGGTAGAAAAGGTAAAAATGGATGCGTTTTCTGCCAGGGAAGAATTGATTCAAAGAAGAGCCGAAAAAATAGAGCAGGTAAGACAAAAGTTGAATCAAACAACTATGTCTATTGTAGCAAAGCATGAGACTATAAAGGCAAGACTAAATCAAGAGTCAGTCTTTCGAGAGGCCAGTATAAGAGTAAATCGTGGTCTAGAAGCGCTTGAGAAATTTATTCAGGTTCTACGCGATACAGAAATGGAAGATGAGATGCTGAAAAAAGCCATACGAGATCCCATAGTTTCCAGTTCAATAAAGTCGGAGGCAAGAAAAATTATTACATCAGAGTTTTTCAGATCTGTCCAAAGACAGCTAGTAATGCAAACCGAATTCATCAATATAGCAGCTCACGAGCTGCGTACCCCAATTATGCCAATACTTGTAAATGTTGAACTTTTAGCGGAAAGACTTGGAGGTGACAACGAAGAGATCAAAATAATTACTCGAAACGCAAAGAGACTGCAACGACTAACCGAGAATATTCTTAGCGTGTCAAGAATTCAGAGTAAATCATTGACTTTGAAAAAGGAATGGTTTGATCTTAATACAGTTATCGCAAATATCGTCAAAGATGAAAGTGCGCATATTGAAAAGCCCGGAGTTAAAATCATTCAAAAAACTGTAGATATTAAAATTGATGTAGAGGCAGATAAAGATAGAATATCGCAGGTCATTTCCAATTTGGTACATAATGCTATCAAATTTACTGAAGAAGGAATAATTCTCATATCTGCAGAAATAACGGATGAACATGCCCTAGTTAGCGTGGAGGATAGCGGTCCTGGAATAGATCCGCAGATGATGCCGATTCTATTTTCAAAGTTTGCGACAAAATCTGATAAGGGTACAGGTTTAGGTCTATACATATCAAGAGAAATTATTGAAGGTCACGGTGGAGCGATATGGGCAGAAAATGCTGATTCTGGCAATCGAGGTGCTACTTTTTCGTTTAGAATACCAATACAATATAAATAAAAAAACAACTAATTTTGGAATTATTATGCGTAGAAATTCTGTAACAACTCTATTGGAGAGCCAGAAAAAGGATTAATCTTCTAGAACATTCTACCAAATTACTTTTATAGTAATATTGCCTCAAATTAGTAATGAAATATCGAAGTCGTACTGAGATCATCTCGATGATTCTAGATTCAGCGACTGCAGGCGCTACCAAGACAAAAATAATGTACAAGGCGTATCTGTCCTATACACAGCTAAAAGAATATCTTTCCTTCCTAGAAGGAAATGAGATGATAATGTATGAGCAAGGAACACAACTTTATAGAGTAACTGATAAAGGCAGGAAATTCATCAATGTGTACAGCGAGATTGGTGACATGATGTCCTTAAAACCGGAAGGAAACATTCCAAAGTTAGTAATTTAGTTTTTTATTATTTAATTTTTATTTAGAATTATTATAGAACAATTTGGGTTAATGATTAAATCCATCAGTGCACAAAACCGTATGTAATGCGAGCCAATTATCAAACGATAGATACTCAACAAAATACACAATGCATTGCAGTGCACACTGCAATAGAGACGGCAAGAAAATTTTTAGAACAATATTATTCTCCGGTTGTATTCAAATATGTTATTTTTAACGAGAAGAGTTTGGTAATAGTCATGGATATTGGAATCATGTTAGAAAAGATCAAGCAAGTTGAGATAGATATTCAAACAGGTCGAGTACTATGGTATGGCTGATTAGCTGGTGACACAATTTATGGGTTGGTCTTCTTGATAATTTTTACAGAAACAATACTCCCAATGGTTAAATGCATCACAACCTATTGTTATTATGCAGAAACATATGGAGAATAATATGAAGGAATTTCAATTCTTAGAAAAGAACAAGGGAGCTCGTCAAGCAATAGACACGGCAAGAAAATTTCTGGAGCAATACAATTCACCAGTTATCTATAAATCAGCCTACTTGGAAGGAAAAACATGGATTGTCACTATGGATGTTGGTCTTGTGTATGAAAGAATAGTTAAAGTACACATTGATTCTGAGAGCGGAAAGATATCAGGTTACGCGTAGCAATCTCCATTATTCTGTTGTTAATGCATATTAATTCAAGAAGGAATCTCTATTTTTGTGACCGAATCGTTGTCATACGTGGCAACGATCGTGTAGACCCCTTTAAACCCTAATATCGAATTTAAAACGGAAAAAGGATGACGGAATTATTAATGGCCGGCGGAGTAAAGGTCGCCACCATAGATGTCTACTGGTCGTGAAGTTGACACTACTGGCGCATTAGTCGAATTATATGTAACGATATTTGCAGTTAATGGAAGGTGATATTTTCCTATGTCAAGAGTTGCCGTGCCCCCACTTATCGGTGTAGTTGCAAGAATGCTTCCCGAACTATCTACCATGGATACGCTTACGGCGTTTGACAGGTTGGTTGTTACTTTGACGATTTCATCCTTTCAGCCTGATGGTTCCATATAGAAATAGACCACAGTACTTCGACCAACGTTGGTCATGGTGATATACCAATTTCCTGCTTCATAAGAAGATGTGGTTGAAAAGAACACAGAGTAAGAACCGTCAGGCCTCGCTGTAGCATGAGAACTGTAAGTATTTCCTGACTGGCTTGTCATAACTCCATCGACTGTTGTATTTGGAGCGGCTACACCTGATACTACGATGGTGTCTCCTTTATGATAAATCGACCTGCCAGTTTGAGCAGTAAAGGGATAGGAGGTAGTTGGAGATTGTAAATAGAAAGAAACTATACTGTTTTGTGCACCATTAGTTACACCAATGTACCAAGTTCCAGTTTCATAAGATTGTGAAGTTGAAAAGAGCATTGAGTAAGAGCCGTCAGCAAGCACGGTGGTAGAGGAGCTAAATGTATTTCCTGATGGGCTTGTCATAACTCCAGTAACGGTAGTATACGGTGTACCAGTTCCAGATACCTCGATTGTATCTCCCTTTTGATAGGTTAATTTGTCAGTTTGGGCAGTAAGTGTATACGAATTTGATGATGATGTAATACTGGTATAAATCACCTTTGTCTGCCCAAGATTAGTCAAAGTAATGTGCCAACTTCCAGTTTCATAGGGCTGTGAAGTAGAATAAAACATGTAGAAGGTGCCATCAGGCTGTATCGTTGTATTAGCAGTGTATGTCTTTCCGGTAGGGCTTGTTAGAACTCCACTAACGCTAGTATTAGGTTGGCCTTTTCCCATTACTTCAATGAGATCGCTTGTTTGGTAAACAGATTTGTCGGTTTGTGCTGTAAATGAATACACACCAGTTGATGAGTTATAGATTGTTCCCGTTGTCTGGATTATTATTGCCTGCGACTCCACATCTTGTCCTGATAGGAGTTTAACTTGGTAATTTCCCGGAAGTAATGCACCAGAAAGTTGCATATTATACATTATCTTTCCTGCTGAGTCTGCCCACGTCTGACTAGTGCTCACTAAAAATCCACTATCATCGAGTAGTTGCACTTTAACTACTTTTAATGGAGTTGCCCCAGTGGCCGCTATTTTTATTGTGTCACCTGGAAAGTACGAAGACTTGTCTAGAACAACTGCAAGTGCCGGTTGCGTAGATGCAGTTTGTAGCTGATCGTTCTTGTTCTGCAGATCAATTAGTTTTGCGCGGATATCTATCAAGTTATTCTTCAGGATATTCAAAGCGCTCAAGTTATCGCTCATTGAACTAATTTGAGAATTTATCGAATCGATTTGTGATTTAAACGATTTTATTTCTGATGAATAATTCTGTACTTGGGGCTGTTCTGGTTTTGCCTGAATCTGTGTGTTTACTGTTAATATTTCATAGACTGCAGCGGAAGCTGCCAGAAGAGTTAATACACCTAATGCTATGGCCACATATTCTTTCGCCGTAATCAGTAATTCATCACAGAAGTATATAGGCCGCACTTCTCTTCGAACAGAATTCAACTGATAGAAAATTTTTCCTGTAAAACATAACCTAAAGATTCTATAGAAGGTTGTAAATTGCTCGAGTAATCTTCTATATGACCACGAAGATTCTGGCTTGCAAGGATAGAAAGTGTTGATTCTAAAATTATGAATGAAGTAATGCCTACTTCAATTAATCGTTTTAAGAAAGATGAGATTTAGCTAATCTCGTGTAGTTCTATCTGGTATATGTTAACATAGTTTTACCAGCTATATCACCAGTAGGATAAGTTAGAACAATTGTATAGTTACCTGATGTCGGAAATGCCTCACTTGCATATGGCCCCGTACATATTGAGGGATCTCCTGTGTTAACTACACATGCTTCTTGTGTTATGTATATCACAAGACGTAGTTGTCCTTGTAATCCAGTTTCTATCGTATAAGTTGCTGTTTGAGAATTGTTAGGATCAAGTATAGCCACTGAATCTTTTTCTCCAGCAATGCCAGTAAATGCTCTTCCTCCAATGCTGACACTACCGTCTACCCCCTTGCCTGCGGAAAGGCTTATTGAGTTATTGTTAATCCAAGAACCAACCTCTGTTTTTGCAACCAACTCGTTGTCATATGTGATAACAATTGCATAGTTTCCCTTACCCTCGCTTCGTGATATGCCATACCCGTCCTGAAAGAATGTTGGCTCTGTCTTATTGAGTACAAGATTGCCATTTGGTGCGTAGACTTGTAATTGTACTTGGTCTATTCCAGATACCGGGTTTGCTACGTTTCCGCGTATTTGCAAAAAGCCATAACAACAAGTCTGAAAAGCAGCAAGAATCAAGATGTTACTAGTGGTTGCAGATGCGGTATTTGACGGAGAACTTGTTCCAATAGGATTTATCGTTGAGACTCGATAAGTGTAAGTTGTACCAGATGCAAGTCCAGCATCTGCATATGAGGTAGAGGTATTGCCAGTATTTTCTACTATTGTAGACCAATTGTTACCACCATCAGTTGACCTTTCAATCTTGTATCCGATCAATAGAGGGTTGGTAGGATCTGACGGTGTAGCCCAACTAAGACCAATCTCAGAAGGTGTAACTAGATTTGCGGTAAGACCAGTAGGAGGTTGTGGTCCCACTGAAATTGGCAACATCTGGGCGTTGACATATTGAGCAATTGATAATGATGCTATAAGATAGACGGTGATTATGGAGGATATGGCCAGAAATGTTTTATCCAAGGATTTATTGCTCTTCTCAAAGATAATAGCGATATGCATAGATTATTATGTAAAGATCTTGCATGTTGATCTGACGTTGTTGTATCTTTTTTATATATGAATTTACTAGAAACTTCTTTCACAATTCATAATTAAAGTGCTAGTTTAGTATAGTTGTGCAAAAATGATGGAAGTTAAAATTCTACCAGTTTTTATTTTAATTCTGCTAGTACCCGTGATATCATACGGCGAACAAGGGATGGGTTCACTTGAGATTTATATCAAATCCACAGATGGTGAGAGGGCAGATTATCACGGAATGGCTTTGAAAATATATCAAGACAATGCAAAGGTTCCATTTAAAACAATAGAATCGTTATCAGGAAATCCATACAAAATTTCTTTACCCCTTGGACATACATACAAAATTGAAGACCTTGTAAGCAGCATGTATGCCAGCGTTGGCTACGTAACTCTACAAAATGGCGACGAAAGACTTGAACTCACCGTCCCCAGTCCAGGTAGTATCCGTTTTATTGCTGTCTATAATGATGGAAATACTCCCATAAACAATGCAACAGTAATGGTAAAATCCAATGATGGCACGTATGAATATTGGACTAATAGTACAACGGATTATCTTGGTGACACCATTAGATTTTGGCTACAACCTACAATAGCGGATGATGATTATTATGTTACCACTGTTTCGATTGGAAACGATTTGTCATATAGTTACTATCCAATTAGCATTTTACCAGGTGTATCACGCGACATTAAAATCACTACTCCGTGGCCAGATGTAGGACCACCGTTAGTAGTTTCGGTTTACAAATCTCTTTTACAAAAAGTTTCAAAATCTGATGGGGGGTTTGCGGTGCAATTATACGACAACAACGGAAACAAAATAGATGAATCCAAAGTAAATGTAATGGGTGAGGCGTACTTTTCCAATATCAAAGTTGGCAGCTACACTTTCCGTGTAATAGAGCTAAATGATGATAAAAGCACGACCTGGGGAAGCTCCAACGTGATACTTGATGGAAAACAGACAGCAATAAAAATTGTTAAAGATCAAACCAATGCTAAAGTTTCGAATGTTGGACAAGATGCACTTCTCGTTGACATTGGAATTAAAGCTGATCACATTCCATCTTGGGTAACAAAGATAACTAATTGGGCCACAGATGGCGAAATAACAAAGCAGGACTTTGCAAATGTAATCAAGTATTTGTACACAAGTGGAATAATAAAATAAAAAAAGTTATCCTATCGTGATATAAACCAGTATGGTTTTTGCAAGGTTAGAGTTTCTTACAAAAAATGTAGCTATAGAGCATTGTTACTTATGATTCACGGGTAAGTCTTATGAAAAATAACTTCCAAGGAAAATTATGCGGTTATGGTGTAGGCAATTGCACGATGGGTATCCAACCCAAAGGCAGCGGTGAAACTCCGACTTGACCGCACCAAATAATGTTTAGGCACCATGGTTTTAGATTCAGGTCTGACAAGATAAGTTATATATCATAAAATAACTTTAGACCGGTTTATTTCTAAAATTAGGCTAAAAAATGAACCAGCATCTACTGCCATAGTTTTTGACTGTAAAATTTTTCTTATAGAAAATCACCATCATTTTAAAAAGAAACGCGTCTAAATTTAGTTACTATGCAAGAAAATGCGTGGCTGACAAAAAATAAGGAGGAATTTCCGTTTAATGAGGTAAATGCTCTATATGATAAAGGGATCTTCCTTTTCTGCGTAGGCAACTATGAAGAATCTATAAACTGTTTTAACAAAATTATATCTATAAACCCAGCCTCTAAAACCGCGTATGGTTACAAGGGTCTTGCACTTCGAAAATTGAACAGATTCAAAGACGCTGTTCAATGTTATAGGAAAGCTTTGTCTTACTAAAATGAATAAGCCCATTGTTATACGGAATGCCCATAATTAACCTAAACTTTTACGACAATGAACAATTGTTCCAATACAAAGGAATTCAATTTTTCGAATTCCCTCGGAAAAATGTCACACTAGAACCTTTTACTAGAAAATTCCTAGCTTGACTTTTTATCAAAATACATTACCAACTGATTAAGGAAAACAATGTTTGATTCTTCAAAGCATGTGTTTGTATCAGGCAGTTGCTTTAGTGATAAAGTAATTACTAAATACATTCAGAACTTCCTTGAGAGAAACAAATTTCCACGTGAAAATATCTTCGAAGGCTTGGATCTTGGAATTGCCTTAACTGGAGATTATCTAATTCGTTGTAACGGAGGCTTGATAACGATCTTTGAAATTGAGATTAAATCCAATAACAATTTTGTAACAAAACGAATAGCAGAATTATAAGAATGGAGAATTTGGAACTAGTTTTCATTTCATAAACCTAAGATATACGGAGAAACTTCAAGCTGTTCAATAGTTTAGAACAACGCTGGGAACTTTGATATGATCTTTTCTCAATCGAACTTTATTCTATATGATTCTTCCCAAACCGTTTTATAAAAATTCAAGCATGCTTGGGTAGGAGAAAAGTTACTTGAGTTTAACAAAGATTGAAGATAGACCCATGTATTTTGGAAGTGAGAACTATAGTCAAGAATGGATAACGATCGAAGAATCCGATAAAGTAAAAACAATTCTTGACTCATACGGTGATGAGCAGAAAAGGTCAATTATCTATGCAGTAGCGACTAAACCCCTGACTTTTCCAGAAATTGTGAAAGTCTGCAAAATGCCACTAGCTACTTGTCATAGAAAAATTCATTCCCTAATGGAGGGAGGATTGCTGGTAAGTGAAGATGGCTATTCAAGGATCAGGTCCAAAAGATTCAGGAATGCATTTAAAGAAATTAGAATCAATGTGAAAAAAGATGCAATAATTGTTGATGCCAGGCCCAGACAGACTAACTTTTAGTTCAAAAACCTTTTAGGTCACTATTCAAAAACTGTGTCCAATGTTTTATCTTTATTTACCTACACCCAATGAATTCAAACTTAAAATTAATTCAGAATTGACATTCATAAGAAATGTGAGTAATGTTTTATAATATCATCAAGTGTTTGCAAATATTGCGCGAAGGTAAAACTAAAATTTCTGCGTACAAAAAGGAACTTACCAGAATAGATTGGAGAATAGTTAAGCGAATTATGATATCATTGTATCATCATAACAAAATGAAGAAAACTCATATCGCAACTAAATGTAGCCTTGCATATGATAAATGTCGACTTTATTTAGAATGGATGGATGTTATAGATCTTATCAAAAAAGAATTTGATGAAGATGGCTTTGAGATAGTATTACTTACCGAAAGAGGCAGGTCTCTTTACCGCAAAAAATTCAATGGTAATGAAATACCTGTTTTGGAATCATTGTACTAATGATCTCTACTGAACAATGTTACTTATCCCAGAAGTGAGAGCGAGTTATTAATCATGAAAAAAGAGTAAACTGGATGCCGGACCAATCATGCAGAATATGTGGAGGAGATCTTGTAAAGTACTCCTTATGCCCTCATTGTAGAAAAATAACACAGTACATCTGTGGAACTTGCAATATGAGAACTAGGGAAAGTTTTCATCCAAGCTGTCTACATCTTCAATCATTTCAAACTACGAATGCTAGAAACATGAACTTGCTTGAAGAATGTCAAGAATTTTGAATCTACGATAAAAAGTAGTGGTATATCAAATTCAGATTAATCTACTTATTTTGGTATGTTTTGACCCGTCGTTGGGTCAATATCATACACACCCAGGTATACAAAATCAATATTGTGTGTCTGATCTAAAAAATCATAAGATTTACCTATGATTTTTATGCTAGACTGATCTCTTAATCCCAAAGTATTCTTTGTATGACTTTAAGATAATCCTCATGGTCTTGGTTTTTTGTGCTAAAATCCAGACTATTTGTCATTTAATATCTATATTTTGAAAATCATTTATGACTAGCTCAAGATTGTTTTAGAATAATGATTCATGTCTTTTGTAAGCAAGTTTTATTTTGATTCTCCACTTTTTGTGTTATTGAAACTGTAGGTAAGGTCATTTGAACTCTCACAAAACCCATCATCATATACCTACAGTTTCCCTTCCTTAAGGTTAAACTGTAACCTACCAAATTAAAAAATATTGTATCAAGTCATCTTATCGTAATTGACAACAAGTCTAGGAAAAAATTGGCGTGACCCTTAACGGAGAGCAGGGGGTTGCTGTTTCCCAATGAATTGGCATCATAGTGCCTCATTTACTGGATTGGTTCTTTTGGGTCACGCTCGTTCAATTTTTTTCGTGCTTGAACGACCACACACTACCTTGATCTGTTTATAGTATTTAAGAGGCCAGCAAATTATTACGCGAAAAGTGTTTGGGTTTATGCTGCTAGAACAATAATACCAAAAACATGTATCGATCTTCTGGAATCACAAGTCCTATCGTTTTTATATGAATTTTATATAGAACAAAAATATGTCACATCAAAGCAGAACAAGAGAGATTCTTGGAGGCTACATGAAAAAAATTAATGCAAGAAAAAACCATAATCTAAAAGGTATATTGATTTTGGTCTTAGGGGTTGCAATAATATTTCTTGGATTCAAGGCTGCTTTTGGTACAGGAAGTCCATTTTATGTGGTTTCAAGTGGTAGCATGACCCCAACACTTAACATAAATGACGTAATTTTGGTGCAAGGAAACATTCCATTTGACCGTATCAAAATCGGAGATGTAATTGCCTTTGTCAATCCAAATGACCATGGTGTATTCATAGTTCACAGGGTTGCCCAGATACTAAATCAGAATCCCTTGGAGATTAGAACAAAGGGTGATGCTAACGCAGGTTCTATTGCTGGAATAGACCTGCCAATTACAAAGGATGACTATATAGGCAAAGTTGCATATGTGATTCCACAAATAGGGTATCTTGCAAAAATATTCTTTCCTCCGCTCAATTATGTAGTGATTGCTTCAATTATGGGGATCATTGTATTAGCCCCATTTACACGAAAGAACTGAAATATTCACGCCGATTTTCTGATCACTAACAAGTGTTATGTAACATTCTAACTGAGAAAGGAGAAGCATTCCCTAAATATTTTGGACGCGAACTATTTCTTCAATATGAAAAAATATGCGACAGCAGGTATCGTAATTCTGGCCCTCGTGATCGGTTCTGCTACTGTATATGGGTTATTTAATTTAAATTCAATAATTATGGGTAAATCAGATCAATTTACACCAAATTATACTTCAGCGCTCAACTCGCTAAAACCACAAATCAGTTCTCTAAGTAATAATATGTCTTCTTTGAATAGTATAAAAGCTGACGTATCTGATATCAAAGGAAAATTGTCTGATTTAGAAACAAAGATAAACCAAGCACAGCAATCTGCTTCACAATCTTCAAGGCCTGTAATCATATTAGATAGGTCTGTTTATCTTCAAGGCGATACAGTATTCATAATTGCAGTTGGTTTTGATCCACAAAAAGTAGCTCAGATACAATTGCGTGACAACAATGGGTATGTTGTAACACAAGCTCAGACTAGTTCGGATTCCGCTGGAAGATTGACATACAATCTAGCACTCTCTAGTTCCGTAATACCTGGAAACTACCAAGTTAAGATAATCTCAGGCCAACTTGCAGCCTGGCAGCAAATTACTATAATGGAGCGAAGCTATTCAGGTTCGGTAATATTATCCGGTCCATATTTGTTTAATGCACAAACAGACCAAGATGTATACCTATCAAGTGATGTAATTGAGGTCTTTGGGACAGGCAAACCATACACTAGTGTTTATGGAGTTCTCACGAGTCCGTCTGGCATGAAATTTACCTCGAACACAACAATACAGCCAGGGGGCACTTTTGCCATGTTTTTTTCCGGGTCACAACCTTTTGAGAGTGGATCCTGGTATGTCACGGTCAACAATCAGGGAGTAACCAGAACGCTCTATCTTAGCGTACAATCAGGCAATTCATCTAATGTGAATCCATTTACTGCTCAAAGTGACTTTGGCATATACCAAACAGGAGACCAAATTCGCATGTCTGGAATAGCCCAACCATATACTACTGTTAGCGCATCCTTGACTAGTCCATCAGGGCACATGTACATGGTTACCACTACAGCAAGCTTTGATGGCTCTTACCAACTATTCTTCTCTACTTCACAGTTGTATGAAACAGGATATTGGAATGTCAACCTAACCAACCAAGGGCAAAGCAGGGGATTTTCTATCTATATGACATCTACATCTAGTCCGCATTCATTTACTGCACAAACAGACAAGACCATATACAAAAAAGGAGACCAAATTCAGATTTCTGGAACAGGCAAGTCTTACACTGCTGTCAAGGCTACTTTGCGAAGTCCCTCTGGAACAACATACAATACTGCTGTTACCGCACATTTGGATGGCTCGTATGTTATTTCTTTCCCTACTTCGTCTTCGTTTGAAACAGGAAACTGGTACATTGAGATAACCAACTCGGCAATATCAAAAGTAGTTTCCATCTTTTTGGAACCATGAAGCTGAGAATGTGGTGAAAACAAAATATGTCATCTCCATGCAACAACTCCGCGTATAACTAGCGTTTACTACCACTTACTACCTACACTTACCGCGTATCTGCAATCAATGATGTAGGTATAAACGTGATCCGTCTAACACCGCATCTGCCATAACGCCTTCAGTCGGACCAATAATACCACCAACACTTCCATAAGTCCGACTCATCTTTCTTAAAATAATTCAATGAATTAGGCCAAATATTCTGCCGTGCGCCTTTTGCGTATCACAAGGAAGTGCGGTGACAAGAAATTCAGTGAGAGGAAAATAAATTGTTATAGAAGATTATTCTATAATCATTTACCTGAAAAAAATTCTATTTTAAGTAGCAAGGGGTAACAGAAAAAGAAGTACAAAGATTCTTCAGCAAGCCTATCCATATAATACAACAGGAATGAAAACAAATATGATGACATGGTATTCGCATTTGATTCAGAAAGGATCTCATATAGTAGGAATTTTTCCAAATGATCAAGCAAAACTTGATGCTGCCTTTGAATTTCTAAAAGACGGATTATTTCGTAACGAAACTGTAATGATAATAACTGATTTTATGTCCGAGGCCAAGATCCTAAAAAAGATGGCAAAGGAATGGAACGTTGACGCTCAAAGCCTTGTTGAATCAAATGACATTATTGTAAAAAGTGCTTCAGAGCTTTACTTTGAAAACGGCAAACCAGATCCTAGGAAAATCAAAGAACAGTGGAATAGGTTGGTAACACAGCTTCTAGCCGAGGGTAAAAGCGGCTTGCGCGTGTTTGAAGATACCGGACCTTTTTTCAAACGCGGATTTACAAAGGAGCTAGTCGGCTATGAATCAATTTTAGAGCAAAAATTTGATTTGTCGTTATCTGTTGTCTGCGCCTATAGCTATGAAGATATAGATACGCTCAGTGCCACGCAGTTTTCAGTGTTAAAAGAACAACATGGTCTAGTGTGGGCATAGCTTTCATTAGTCAAATAACACGTTTCATTGTGGTCTGCTAGAATTATTGTTTTTTCTTACAATATTCTTGTATTCCACAAAGCAAAAAGAAGCTTCTAAATCATGCGTTAAACTTTTATCAAAAAAATCACATCATACAGTAATGAGCATAAAGGGAGCAGCTATAGGTATCGTAATAATGGTAATTGTCATAATAGGCATTGCTCACTACACAAACCTATTTGAGCTGGCCCGACCGACAGTTGAGACTTCGATTAATTCCACAAAGGATACAGTTTCCAAAGTACAAGGAAAAGACGTGATATCAAAGGCAGAAGAGATAACATCTGATATAAAAAACGTCACATCTCAGATCAAGATAAAAAATCCTCTTACGCCAAAGAAATAGAACAAAGGATCACAAAGATGTGTCATGGAAAATTGTTATGAGCGTTAACTGAGAAAAGCTGCGTGAATCTTATTAATTATAATTACCCTCAGCGAATATGGTCACGATCGGCGAAACATACAGATTAACTTGTGTATGTGGACATGATTTCCTAGACCACATAGGTCAAACAGAAGGTTTTCCCTGTAATCAGCGAAATGAACATTGTATGTGTAGTTTTTACCGCCCGCAAAGAAAGGCATATGGGAATCCTTCCTAAATATTATTTTTCTAGAGAGAGGAGACAGAAACCATCTATAAGGGTCTTATTTTGGAACTCCTTTGTACTTAAATTGAAAGTTGTAGAGTTTTCATTCATTTGCAACCCATGAATTTCAAGGCCAAAAAAAATTCATGCTAGATTGCGACCATAGCCTATTACGCCATTTTTGTTTACATTCCAGACTGGAGGTTTTATCCATAGATTCCCTCCAGCATCAGTTTCAAGATCTAATACTGGAAGTACGTTTGATGGCGAAGCCTGAACTGATGCAGGACCCGCAATTGCCTTTCCAGAAAGTGGGTCATACATGCTTCCATGGCAAGGACATTGACCTTTGTCAT
>MNFB01000008.1 GCA_001917995.1 Thaumarchaeota archaeon 13_1_40CM_4_38_7
ATTCCAATAGACAGGCAATCAACTGCGAAAATGCTTGGATTCAAGGGACTAGTAGAAAATTCCATTGATGCTACCACTTCACGTGATTTTGTAGCAGAATATTTGGCAAACGCCTCAATACTAATGACAAATCTTAGCAGGATGGCAGAAGATTTTATCATATGGTCAACTTCTGAATTTTCTTTTATCGAGTTGGCAGACAAGTTTACGTCAACGTCTAGTGTCATGCCACAGAAAAAAAACCCAGACATACTTGAATTGATTCGAGGTAAAACTGCTCAAGTTATAGGATCCCAGATTACAGTACTAACAAATCTAAAGGGGCTTCCTTCGGGGTACAGCCGAGATTTACAGCAAATTAAGGTCTCTATCTGGCCAACATCTAAGATCGTAATATCATCACTTGTCGTAGTCAACTCGCTTCTGAAAACCATGAAAGTAAATGAAAAGAGGCTTAGACAAGCAATAGAGAGTGGATATTCTATCTCTCTTGACATTGCAGAACACATGGTAAAAAAAGGAGTTCCATTTAGAACTGCACATAAGATAGTAGGTCAGCTAGTCCAAACTTCTTCAAATTCAAAAAAACCTCTAACACAACTCTCTGCTTCTGAAGTACAAAACGCCATTCCAAATAAAGAAATTAATGCAAAAGAACTTTACAAAATCATCCAGTCTACGACTCCCGAGTCATCACTTCAAAGCCGAAAGTCTCAAGGATCTTCTGGTAAACATGAACAGCAAAGAATGATTGCAGATAGGAAAAGGAAGATTCAAGCATACATTGTTGGAACAGCTAAGAGGACAAATGAAGTGAGGAGCGCAATTGAGGGCCTGGAAAAGCACGTAAAATCACTGATTAAAAAATAAAGACTAGTAAAGCACACATAAGTTTGCAGAATAGAACATCAGCTCAGAAGTTAGGAGTAATGGAAAGGAAAGCAAAGTGGATGGATTTGTTAGAATTAGCAATTAATTCTAACCAATAAGAACAAGCACATATACGATATTAGGAATTAACGTTGAAAAAATCACACATTTACATCTCAATGGTGGGATTCAATATTTTGGTTGTAAGTGTAACTTTGATAGTGTGGTACTATTTTACCGAGTTTGATTTGAATTTAATAATGGCTCCCTCTCCGATGGGAACAGTTCATGTTATTGATGAAAATGATCTCGCAAAACTACCATGGATCAAGGACATACCAACCAATGTAGAGAAAAGTGAAAAATACTGCCGTAGTGAACATGGTTGCTATTGCATTGGTCAGGATTGCCCGAATTTTCCTAGAATACATATCTATCAATTAAATTCTGTTGTTGAAACGCTACAATTAACAAAAAGTGTTTATTCGTTTGGAACAGATATCGATAATTATTATGGATGGATTGAATATAATGGAAAATATTACGGCATAAGTTTTCGTGTACCTGAATATGATAGAAATTACATCGCTTATGGTCTGATAGCTTGTATAGTAGGCACACTTGCGATTGCGTTAGTTTGGGCAAAATTTAGACCTAGATAAGACATCAACCAAGTTGAAACTACCACCCAAATTTCAACAACCGTTTACAACACCCTTAGAATCAACAGAGCCCAAAATAATAGAAAAACCTGTTCTAAACTAAAATTTTCTATAAACCCTCAAGGTCAAAAACACGATTTTAATGTAGGAATCTTGACTTTTATATTGATTTTACTTCACATGCCAGCAGATAAAAAATTCTCGTAATTTGCTCTCATGTACCAAGTCGTACAACCACAATCGAACAACCCTAACTACACTGCGGGACAGACCTGGGGGGCATTGAAGAAAGCATGGCGGGGATACAAGATTGCTAAAGTACAAAGCGACCACGCCAAAATGGCAGAATATGCTAAAAAGATTAGAACCCTTCAGGGTGATTTGGGAGTTAAGAAAGCTGAATTCCCAGAACTGAACCTAAGTTAGTTAGAACCCCTTTATTTTTGAAAAAATATTACTAACCTGAGTTAGAAACTATTTCTAGACAACGATTGTCATTACGATTTACGTTAAAGCGGGTTCGCGGGGATTCGGACCCCGGACAGCCGGATTAAAAGTCCGGTACTCTACCTGGCTGAGCTACGAACCCACAGCGAAGGTTCATAGTTGTGTATAATTTAGTCTTTTACAAAATTTGTCGATGAAAAGAAAGCTTTAAACTCATATTTTTGTCCACAGTATTTTACGCCCTTGTAGTATAGTGGGGATGTGGTTAAGATCCAATCCTCGTAAAACCCGGTCTAGAATGGGGCCCTGTCACGGCCTCGACGCGAGTTCAAATCCCGCCAAGGGCGCCATAATTTTTCATGACACAAAATTTCAAAATGATAGTCTAGTCAGATAATACCTAGTTTCTTAATTGTTTCATTGAGAATTTCTTTGTTGGCTGCAGCCACAAATGAAATCCTTTTATCATAACCTAATTCTGATTCAAGCGCTTTCCCATTCTTATCCACTATGAACCCACCAGCTTCTTGTGCAATAAGGTATCCTGCTGCAACATCTGTAATTCTCAACTTTTCACGTAAATCAACGAACAAGTCCACCAATCCTCGTGCAAATATGGCAAGTTCAAGAGCTACGGCACCAAAATGTCTTATGTGATTTGACTCTGAAATAATTGGTGACAATCTTTCAAGCGTATCAGGTGAAATTCCGGATATGTCAAGACCAACTACAAAGTAAAGGGGTTTTTCCTTGTGTACTTGGATTTTATGGCCATTCATGAATGCCCCATTGCCTTTTGATGCAGAGTATAGGTCGCCACTGTACAAGTCAATGACAACTGCATCCGTTATAGAACTGAGTTTATTATCGGTTGCAAATGCAAGCGAACAACAAGAAAAAGGAATGCCCCTGACAGCATTGGTTGAACCATCAACGGCATCCATTATAACAATTCCATTTGTTTTCTCAGAAAGTTCAACACGACCGCATTCTTCACCTAGTACAACACACTCAAAATTTATCTCCTTTAGGTAATCTAGTACGGTCTTTTCTGCAAGTACATCTATTCTTCTTGAGATATCTCCTCCAGCTCCTCTGCCAAAATCCCCACCAGATTCCTTTGTTCCGGGTAGGTGCTTTACATTATCGTAAACTCGTCTTGCAGCTTCTTCTAGTACCTCTATTACTTTCATGAATTTTCTGACAATGGTCCTAATTTATTTTAAGTAATTAGAAATTTGGCTCAATGCATAAATAGCAAAAAAGTTGTGCCAATGTGTGAGTGGTAAGGACGAGTCTATTTTCAGCAAGGAAGCCTTGCTGTCTACAAAACCAGGCAAGAGCATAGTTAAACAAGCATTGCTCAAGAGTAAAGGTTACAGGCAGTTTGACAAGTACAAAAAGGACGCCGAGGAAGAATTTCCAAAATTCGCTAAGCGATTTGCCGAAGATCTATTGAGAGAAATAAAGTCAGACCCTAATCCAGACCAGACACAAGAAAAATTTGCAGCAGAGGTGGATTCAAAGGAAATTACACTTGAAAAATCGCAGATAGGTGCAGTAAAAACAAGGATTGAAAACTATGAAATTATCCTTGATAGAGTTTTAAGAATACTTAATTCTAATTTTGTTAAAATGACATTTCCAGTCTTCAATGCTCTCTATGACGCCTCTGCGCAATATTTCGGTGATGTGGATGATAACAAAAAAAGAACAGACATTATAGACGGCCATATCATAGCAATTGATCTTAGTGAGCCAATGGACAGAATAATGGACAGGGATGAAGATATCGAGTTTCTAGATGATTACAAGCTAATGAATCCATATATCCTAAAACTTGCAAGAGATAAAATTGCTAGCGGGGGGCAAGTGGTTTTAGAAGAATTTGAACGAGGTTTTAAGGACGCAAGAATTGGGCAATATATCGATTTTAAGCTAAAAACAAATCCAAAAAGTATCACAGAAGAAGAAATGATTCAATGCTACAAAAAATACAGAGCTGTGATGGGAACTGCAGGCAAAAACATGACACTTGCCAGATTTCCTTTAGGTGAAGTATTTTGCCTAGGCATGGCAAAAGCGGCCGAGTCAGTAGGCTGTGGCAACGAAATCGAAGATTCAATTAAGAACAAATTTGTAAAGATTCCCTCTTGGCCTCTTTATTATAGCCTTCTTACAAATGATGTCCGAAGAGGCTTTGAATTTACTATGAAAAAGAGTGAACTATACCTAAATGAAGCAAGACTTGCTCTGGAACTACTACCACAAAACTTTTCACACAAGGATTTTCTAGAATTGCTCTTTCTAACAGTTGAGCATTACAACACATTTTGGTTCAATCAACTTCAAAAGGAAAAATTATGGAATGAATTTGCATCAAAACTTCCCAAGTGATCATAAATGATGTGGTCTGAAAAATATAGGCCAAAAAATATACTTGAGATGATCGGAAACGAGGAAGCGAAAGAATCATTTGTAAATTGGCTTGGAAAATGGATCAAAGGCACCAAGCCCTTATTGTTGATAGGACCACCTGGTATTGGAAAAACTACGATATCTTTGCTTGGCGCAAAACAATTTGGTTATGACATGATTGGTCTTAACGCAAGTGACGTAAGGAGCAAACAAAGAATTCAAGAAATACTTGGCCCCGTTCTAGGTAGCACAGGAATATTTGGCAAACCGATGATCTTTGTAGACGAGGTAGATGGGATTCATGGCAGATCAGACTATGGTGGTGTTGAAGCGTTGGTGGAAATTTTAAAGGAACCCACTGTGCCTATAGTGCTGGCTGCGAATTCTGACACGTCTGACAAAATGAAAGCAATCAAAAAAGTTACAACAACTATAAAGTTTAGACCTCTTCCTCCAAGACTTTTACGATTTTATCTTGAAGAAATTCTTAGACGTGAAGGAACATCACTTAAGATTGGTACTATTATAAAATTGGTTATTGATTCACGTGGTGACATGAGATCTATGCTAAACTCTGCACAAGCTCTTGTTACTGGTTTTGAACCACAAATTGATAGATCTTTTGAAACAACAAATGTTGAAGATTCGATAAATGCATTCTTTAAAGCCAAGTCATCTGATGAAGCAAGAGCAATATTGTATTCTTTGAGAATTGATCCTCGAGAAAAAATTAATGCATTTTATTCAAGTGTGATAACCAGTCCTATTTCTAAAGACCTTCTCAAAGAAATGCTAGATGTTATATCGGAAGCTGATGTGTTATACGGAAAGATAGTAAGAAACCAAGAATGGAGACTTTTACGATATCTTGACTCTATTCTGTTACGCCTCTACAAGGAAGGAGTGCCAATACGATATTCCCAATTTAACCTTCCATGGGCTATGCTTAACAGACTGAGATGGGATGGCAGGGCAATCAAGGAATTGGCTACAAGCCTGGCAAAACGCATGCATGTTTCTCGCAGTACCTTTTCTACGTTTTATTTGCCTTATCTACTGTGTTGCATAAAAAACAAAACGCTGGAAATAGATCTGGCCGATTCCTATAATGAAATTGTACAAAAGGAGATGGCATCAATAAAATGAGCTGGCGCGCTATACCGATGAAATTCCCTGGAACCTGTATAGTTTGTAAAAAGAAAGTTGAGGTAAATGAAGTTGCTTTATGGGCAAAGGGACTAGGAATTAAACATCAAGCATGTGCTCAGGTCAAAGAGCTAAAATGTGTGGTGTGTGAAGGCCCAGCAGGTTGTCCTCATTGTGAATTTGCTGATGATTGTGACCTTAACCGAGTTTCACAACTTTGCATATGTAAGAAATGTAATGATGACAAGGAAGCGTTTTCTCTTTATCAAAAGGCCGTTTCTAAGCGGTTTCCTATGCTACAATCTAATTAAACTCAGTATAGGGAACAATCTGACAATAGTCTATACAATCAATAGTTCTGAAAACTAGATATTGTTTATAAGTCAACCACGTCCTATATTCTGCACCATTGTTTTTCAATCTGAAATGAATCAAAATTTTCTTCTTGCTAGGTGATTTGATCATTGCTTGTAGAAATTCATCTACTATCTTTGGTTGTGTTGTTATACTGGTAGCAGATGAAATTTCTTATGCACTCCCCACTTCATAATACTCTAGTTTTGTAGATTATTTGTATTTCGGTGTACCACAGTGAATTGTATTGACTAAAATTTTTACGCGTATTTTCTAAACGTTTCAGACAGGAATTTAATAAAATAATTTAGAATAGCTGAATGATGCTGTGTGTACTTGATGATAATAACCGATTATACAAAGCATACAAGATTAGTTCAGGCTTTCAAAGAAGTATGTACGATTTTCCGAGACTTGAAAAACAAATATTGCTCCTACTAGGAAATTTAGACCCAAAAATAGGCAGTAAAAGCTTAAAATTTAACATCAAAAGAATAGAAATCTAATGGTAGAAGGTACCACGCATATAACTCCTCTAGATCCGGCTTTTCATGGAGAATCAAACTACGAAGTAGGATTAGAAGAACTTCTGGCCCAAAAAAGAGAACAATTAGCTAAGCTACAAGCAGATCCACAAACAACGAAAGAGACACTTCAGCTTGTAAAAGAGGAACTACAAACTCTTGAGACATTGTGGGAAAATTATCACATTGGAATGAACGTCTTCCGTAACGCAAAGGGTGGTCGAGACGGAATTCGGGAAGCTAAAACCGAGTAAATTAATATAGGTTGGAAATAGCTTCTAATTCAAAATATGCATTCTGATAAGATAAAAAATTTTTTACATAAACGACGCCAGGCTGAACAAGGTGGCGGAGAAGAAAAAATTCAAGCTCAACATGAAAAGGGGAAACTTACTGCCAGAGAAAGAATAGATCTATTACTTGACGAAGGAAGTTTCACAGAAGTTGATGCTATGGTAACTCATCACTACTATGAATTCGATATGCAAAGTAAGAAATTCTTCGGAGATGCTGTGATAACTGGATATGGAACAATAAACGGAAGGCAGATCTTTCTTTTTGCTTATGATTTCACCGTTCTTGGCGGCACATTAAGTGAAATGGGTGCTAAAAAAATAACAAAGATAATGGAACATGCTACTAGAGTGGGCTGTCCAATAATAGGAATCGTTGATTCAGGTGGTGCCAGAATTCAAGAGGGCATACTTAGTCTTGATGGAAAGAGGGCATACTTAGTCTTGATGGATTTGGTAGCATTTTTTATCATAACCAACTTGCTTCAGGGGTGGTTCCTCAAATTACAGCAAACATAGGACCATCAGCTGGCGGTGCAGTCTATTCCCCAGCTATGACAGACTTTGTTATAATGGTTGATAAATTAGCTACAATGTTTGTAACAGGACCTGAAGTAGTCAAGACAGTTCTTGGTGAAGAAGTTTCATTTGATGAACTAGGCGGAGCCATGTCTCATGGAAAAAATAGTGGAGTCGCACACTTTGTTGCTAAAAATGAATACCAATGCATGGATATAGTTAAGATGCTTCTCTCATACGTACCACAAAACAGTACCCAGGAACCACCTGTTATGGAAACAGGTGATGACCCAAACAGACTAGATAACAATTTGATAAATATAGTTCCTGAAAACTCGTTACAACCTTATGACATGAAGGAAATCATACACTCGATTCTTGATAACCATCTGTTTCTTGAGATACACGAATTATTTGCACAGAACATTATCGTTGGATTTGGTAGATTAAATGGAAGAACCGTTGGTATCGTAGCAAATCAACCAATGGTCTTGGCTGGGGCACTTGATATAGATTCATCTAATAAAGCAGCGAGGTTTGTAAGATTTTGTGACTGCTATAACATTCCAATTATCACATTTGTAGATACTCCGGGATACATGCCAGGTACTCAACAAGAACATGGTGGTATAATACGTCATGGCAGTAAACTGTTGTATGCTTATTGCGAAGCAACAGTACCAAAGATCACTACTATTATTGGAAAAGCTTACGGTGGTGCCTACATTGCTATGGGCAGCAAGAATCTAGGTACTGACATGAATTATGCGTGGCCTACTGCTCAAATTGCTGTACTTGGCTCAGAAGCAGCAGTAAAGATAATGAACAGAAAGGAAATTGACAGCGCAAAGGATCCAGTTGCATTAAAGAAACAACTTGTTGATAATTTCACAGAAAAATTTGCAAATCCGTATGTTGCAGCATCATATGGTACAATTGACACAGTAATTGATCCAGCGGAAACTAGACCCGCACTTATACGTGCTTTGGAAGCTCTTGCTAACAAAAGAGAAAAAAGAATTCCACGCAAGCACGGAAACATTAATCTCTAGTTTGACATGATCAAAAAAATTCTAATCGCAAACAGGGGAGAAATAGCCATACGTGTCATAAAGACATGTAACGCACTTGGCATAAAATCAGTAGCAGTATATTCTGATGAAGACTTGAACTCAAAACACGTCAAGATGGCTTCTGAAGCATACCACATAGGTGCTGCATCCCCGGCACAAAGCTATCTTAACATGGAAAAAATAGTTGAAACTGCAGTAAGTTGTGGCTCGGACGCAATTCATCCAGGATATGGCTTCCTTTCCGAAAATGCAGATTTTGCTGATCTTTGTGAAAAAAATAAACTGAATTTCATTGGACCTTCAGGCGAGTCAATGAGACTGTGCGGTGACAAAATGCTATGTAAGGATGCAATGGCAAAAGCAAAGGTACCGACAGTTCCAGGCAGTCCTGGAATAGTAGAAGAAGTTGAAAAAGCGCTTGATATTGCACATACTATAGGTTATCCTGTACTGCTAAAGTCAGTCTTCGGTGGTGGCGGTAGAGGAATTAGACTAGTACATAACGAACAAGAATTGAAGCAGGCATTTGAACTGGCATCTGGAGAATCCAAGGCTGCCTTTGGGAAATCTGCGCTTTTTGTAGAAAAATTTCTTCCAAAAATAAGGCACATTGAATTTCAGTTAGCACGAGACAAACATGGAAATGCAGTACACATCTTTGAACGAGAATGTTCTATTCAGAGAAGACATCAGAAGCTCATTGAAATGTCACCATCTCCAGTTGTTGATCAAAAGACACGTGATGAAGTAGGACAGCTAGCAGTCAAGGCCGTCACTGCAGTAGACTATGTCAATGCCGGAACGGCTGAATTTCTAAGACTAGATGATGGTGCCTTCTACTTTATCGAGATAAATGCCAGACTGCAAGTCGAACACCCAGTAACCGAGCTGGTATCAGGTCTTGATCTTGTAAAATTGCAAATTGACATAGCAAATGGTGAAGAGATACCCTTCAAACAAAAAGATCTAAAGGTCAACGGTTGTGCCATAGAATGCAGAATAAATGCAGAAGATACATTTCTTGACTTTGCTCCTTCGACCGGCAGAATATCTGATGTAAACATTCCATCTGGTCCAGGAGTTAGAGTCGATACGTATCTTTATCCAGGAAGTACCGTCTCTCCATATTATGATTCCTTAATGGCCAAACTTATCACGTGGGGACAGAATTTTGAAGAATCAAGACAAAGAATGCAAATTGCACTATCTGATTTCTACATAGAAGGAGTCGAGACATCTATACCATTATACAAAACAATATTGGATAGCAAAGAATTCATCAAGGGAGATCTATCAACCGACTTTCTTGACAGATTCAAAATTTTAGATAGACTTCGTGATGACCTGAAAAAGGAAGCATCACAAAAAGGAGATGCGGCCCTTGCGGCAACCTTGGTACATTCAGAGTTTCTCAAAAACAGAATAAGGTCAAATAAGGAACAAAGCGTCCGCTGGAAAACGCAGTTGGATAGACACTAAGATGAAATTCAAACTAGAAAATACAGAAGAAACTTTAGATGGAGAGATAGTAAAATCGCTTGGAAACAATGAATTCATTGTTAAGACAAAAGGAAAGGAACACCATCTAAGAATCCTGAACATGACTCATGAAAAAATTGAATTCATGTTAGACAACATTTACCATGTTGCCAAATACGTTGAAAATAGTACATCCAAAATAACGCTCGTCGTTGATGGAGTAAAGATAACATTCAACAAACGCCCGGACTTTGACAAAATTGTTTACAAGAATTCTGGAGTAGAATCTGGAGTTGATTCACAAGTGTATTTGAAAAGCCAAATTCCTGGTAGAATCGTCTCGATTAACGTTTCTGTTGGTGATAAAGTTAACAAGGGTGATGTTGTATGTGTCTTGGAATCAATGAAGATGCAAGTTTCTATCAAATCGCATAAAGATGGTGTTATCAAGTCTCTAAAAATAAAACAAGGAGCACCTGTCGCAAAGAATGATGTTCTTGCAGAGATAGAATAAGGATTGAAAATTATTTTAAAATAAAATTAGAAAGAATTCCTTTTACTTTTTTAGAAAATTCATTATTTCTTGATAATTAGGCTCTATCAGAGGATTGTCTGAAACCCACTTGTACACAACCTTGCCGCCCTCGTCTACAATAAAGACAGATCTTTTTGCAGCATCATATCCTTTTACATGTAAGAGATCTGGCATGAGTACGCCATAATCACGTATTGTCTGACTTTTGTAATCGCCTAAGACAGGAAAGTTGAGATGGTTAGCCTCTGCAAATGCCTTATTTGCAAATGGTCCGTCATTGCTTACCCCTATTACCTGTGCGCCTAGTTTTGATATCTCATTCCATTGATCTCTGAAGGTGCACATTTCTTTGGTGCAAACAGGAGAACTTGCAGCAACAAAAAATGAAAGAACCACTTTCTTTCCTTTAAACTCGTCTAAGGTTCTCATCTTGAGATCTGTATCGACTAGAGTAAATGGCGGTGCACCCTCTCCAACATTTACCATGGAAGAATTTTTGTTATCGTCATATATCAATCATTTTTACATACATTGGAAATGTAATTAATTCATGAATGAAGATTTACTTGATTTATAGAAAATTGATGAAAAATTTGTCCTGAATTAAAATAATGCTAGCATAATGTGCATAGATTTTTATACTCTCCGATTGGCTTGTTAGCTGCTTTGGTAGGAGAAGCTGCAACTAGTTTTAGTCCAGTTTTGCTATTGTTTGGATTTGCAGTTGTAGCTACAGGACCAACACTGATTATATCGAGGATGATTGCACCACGGCGTACAAGCAATCCTGTCAAGTTCCTTCCAATGGATGCAGGTCAAGTTCCAAAGGGTGAAGGTCGTACTCATTTTATGATGCAGTACTACGCATTTGTCTTGATGTTTGTAGTGTTCGATGTTATGTCAATTTTCTTGTATGCGTGGGGTAGTAGTATCTCAAGCTTGCCCAAGTCAGCTACTCTTCCGATTATAGGTTTCTTGGCAGTAATGTTTGCTGCATTTGCTTATGCATTATATCAAGCAGGGAGGAAGGACATTTGGTAACTTTTAAATCAAATATTGATGGACTCTGGGATAGGGAAGAAGATTGCTAAAAGAACTATTCAGTCAAGATACTGCACCGCATGCAACAAATGTCTTGATAGGAAAGCTTGGCGAAGTTCTAATAAGAGCAGTCGGAAAACCACTAAACTTGGCCGTAAATTGGGGGCGACTCTGGTCATTGTGGCCTGTACATCTTGAGACAGCATGTTGTAGTGTAGAATTTGGTGCTGCTTCAAGTCCAAGATATGATGTAGAACGATTCGGCATCATAGAGGCATTTGGTTCTCTTCGACAATGTGATCTCATCGTCGTAATGGGAACAATTACCAGAAAAATGGCACCAAGATTGAGAATGGTCTATGATCAAATGCCTGATCCAAAGTATGTGATAGCAATGGGCGCATGTGCGATTACCGGAGGATTGTACTTTGATTCGTATAACGTACTTCCTGGTATTGATGGAGTACTTCCTGTTGATGTCTATGTTCCTGGTTGTCCGCCAAGACCTGAAACTCTAATTCAAGGATGCATGCTACTTCAAGAAAAAATTAAACGAATGAAGGCTGTATAGCGATGGTAAAAAAAAAAGAAAAGGACAAAGAACCCAGTGAGACTACGGATGCACATTCTGACAAACCCGAACCTACAGATACTGATCTAGCTAACACGTTAACAAAAGAAGAATTACGCAAATTCTATGAAGAAAAGGGAATAGACCTATCTCTTGACATCCCAATTCATCCAAAACCAATCCCACAGTTTGAAAAATCAGTATCTGATAAAATCGCTTCAAAATTTGGTTCTAAGGTAAACGTAGATTATGTAAGGCCAAACAGAATCAGAATGAGTACAAAAAGAGAAGATATTTTGGATGTTGCTTACTTTATACGTGATGAACTTGGATATGACCACGCCGAATCAGTTGCCGGGGTGGATTATCCAGATTCAAAGGAAATAGAGATTGTATATCATTTAGGCTCTTATACCGATGAACAAAAAGAAAGCCAAATTCTATCCCTTGCAACTAGAGTTCCACGTGAAGACATTCCTCATCCAGGCAAAGACCGTTCTAGGACTCCAACATTGCGTGATGTATTTTACAGCGTTGAATTTCATGAAAGAGAATGTTTTGAGATGTTCGGAGTATATTTCGAAGGACATCCCGATAACAGAAGATTACTTCTGCCAGAAGATTGGGCAGACATTCCACCATTTAGAAAGGATTTCAAGATAAAGGGACGATAAAATGACAACACCACTACCGCCTGGAATAGAACTTGAGAAAATAGATGAAAGGATAATGACATTAAACGTAGGTCCTCAACATCCAGGCTCTGGCCATATGAGGCTTATCATAAAAGTTGATGGAGATTACATTGTGTCATGTGATCCAGATCCAGGATATGTTCATCGCGGAGAAGAAAAAATGGCAGAATACAGAAACTACATACAAAACATTCCACATCTTGAAAGACCGGTGATCCACGATTCTTCAAATATTTTGTATCCATATTGTCTTGCCGTTGAAGAACTCCTAGACATCGAAGTTCCGGAAAGAGCAAAGTACGTCCGAGTTATTGCATCTGAATTGAATCGATGTATCTATACATTGTATTGGCTTGCAATCTATGGAATTTTCCTAGGTCACTCAACTATGTTTATGTGGCCTGCAGGAGACAGAGAATTATTCATAGATCTTTTAGAAGCGATGTCTGGCGCAAGAGTGACCCATGCATTTCTTGTTCCGGGAGGAGTTCGTAATGACTTGCCTGCTAACTTTGAAGAAAGATGTCTCAGACAAGTAAATTACTTCGAAAAAAGGTTGAAGGAATATGAAGCTATATTCTATCAGAATCCTCTTTTAATAGCAAGAACAGCGGGTACTGGAATTTTATCAAGAACTGATGCCATAAGACTTGGGACTACGGGTTCGGTTCTTAGAGCATCTGGTGTGGACTTTGATGTTAGGAAAAAGGAACCATATGACGTGTATGAAAATCTAGATTTTGAGACAGTAGTAATGAAGGAAGGCGATTCTTACGCTAGATCTCGTGTTCCTTATCTTGAGATGTTTGAAAGTTGCAGGATAATTAAGGACGCGTTACAAAAAATGCCAAAGTCCGGCTCTGTCCGCACAAAACTAAAGCCAAACCCAAAGGGAGGAAATGATGAGGTTTATCGCAGAGTAGAATCAGGACGGGGAGCTCTTGGATATTACATAGTGTCTAACAACAGACCAGAGCCATACAGAGTCAAGATAAGTGTTGGCTCATTTAGGAACTTGATCTGTATACCGTATTTATTAAAAGGAGAAAAACTAGGAAACATGCCTGCTGTGTATTGGAGTCTGAACTACTGGCCAGTGGAGGCAGATAGATAAATGTCTACAATTGCTCCTGAATTTCGATTAAGCAGATTCATTGCATCCCTCGTTGACATAATATTTTGGATCCTGCTGATATTCACCATAGTCGGGCTCCCAATCGTCTTCATAATGTTATTCTACATTAAACTGCCTGTAATTAATGGACAGCTTCTTACTCCATATCTTGCACTGACTTGGCTTGCTGATCCATCGCGAACTATTCCAATTATCAAGTCTTTCATACACTCAACATTCTTCAGAGTTGCTGTATTTCCAGGATTTGGATTTGCGGCTCTTCTTGCTGCAGCAACAATCTTCGTAGAGAGAAAGTTCCTTGCTAAGATGCAACTAAGAGTAGGACCACTTTATTGTGGAAAAATAGAGGGAATACTCCAATTGATGGGAGATGGACTCAAGCTAATGTCTAAGGAAATAATAATTCCAGCTAAAGCTGACAAACCAATTTTCTGGATAGGTCCTCTGTTGTTTGTAGGTACTGCGGGCGCGTTTGTATCATTGATTCCAGTTGCACCAGGTTGGGTCGTAGCAAATCCTAACGTAGGACTGCTAGCTGTTTTTGCCACCATTGGTTTCTTTCCTATAATCGTAGTACTTTCTGCATGGGCTGCAAATAGCAAATGGACGTTCATCGGGGGACTAAGAGCACTACATCAAATGATTTCGTTTGAAATTCCATTGATCTTATCTCTTCTTAGCATAGTAATTTTATCCGGTACACTGAACCTCTCGCAAATAGTTGAATCTCAAAAACATTATTGGTGGATAGTCTTTACACCTATTAGCGCAATTGTATTTTTTATTACGATCATAGCTGAGCTTGAAAGAATACCATTTGATCTACCTGAAGCAGAAAGCGAGATAGTAGCAGGATGGTTAACGGAATTCTCAGGAATGATGTACGGATTGATTCAGCTTGGAACTTATTTGAAACTCTACGCATTTGCTGGATTATTTACTGTCCTATTTCTTGGGGGTTGGAACGGCCCAATGGTCTGGCCTCCATTCCCAACGGATATCATTACGAATGGAATTACAATTGGTCCTATAACTGCAAAATTCCCTGGTCTTCCTCTATTTGATCAGGAAATGCTCAATGGTACGTTATGGTTTGTTATCAAAACTGTAGGAGTAATTCTAGTGATATTGCTGCCACGTGGTGTCTTTCCAAGAATAAGAATCGATATGCTATTGCATACTGGTTGGTACAAATGGATAGGCTTGGCATTCGTTAACATCTTTATAGCTCTCGGATTGTTATATGCAGGTGTCTTGGGCCCAGGAGGATTGATACAATGAGTACCGCAGGGGGAATCATCAAAGCACTCAATTCAGGCATGAAACATCTTGCCGTCAAGAGATTCACGTTACGATACCCAGAACAGAAATTGAAATTCGTTGGTGATGGCTTTCAATTCAATCCAGAAACAGGAGTAGGAATTGCTGGACTACGAGGGAGGCATATACTATACCATGAACATTGTACTGGTTGCCAACTTTGCGCTGTAGCATGTGAAGGGATAGCAGAAGCCATAGGTATGGTCAAGGTAAACGAATCATGGAAACAAAACAAGAAAGCAATAATGCCACAGATAGATTATGGCAAGTGTGTATTCTGTGGTCTATGCGTAGATGCATGTCCTTTCTATGCACTGTACATGACAAACGACTATGAGCTTTCTTCCTTTACCAAGTCTGCTTTAATATATACCCCTGCTCAGCTCGCTGTAAAACCCAAGATGTCACAAGATGTCGAAATAAAGATCGATGACAGGGGTGCATCACATGGTTGATTCCATATTCTTAGCTCTTTCTGTTTTAACAATTGGTTCTGCAATCGTTGCGCTTGAGATACGCTCATTAATTTACGGATCAATCGGACTCATGCTGACATTATCTGGAATAGCCGGATTTTTCTTACTTTTAGACGCGCCTTTTGTAGCAATGTTCCAACTTTCTGTATATGTGGGTTCTATAGCGGTGCTCATCCTTTTCACCGTCATGCTAGTTAGACGTGAACTTATCTTCAACAAGATAGAGGACTCGAGACGAAGATACGCAGGAATAGGATTAATGATAATTATGATGCTTGGAATTGGAACAATAATCATCGGTTCAGGTCTGAAATCAATGGAGACTGATACTGCATCAGTAGACTACAAAAAGATAGGCGAGGACTTTCTTACTTACTATTCACCCGCGCTCATAGTAATGGCGCTAATTCTAGCATCTGCTGTAATTGGAGCTTTGGCATTAGCTAGAAGGGAGGATGTAACAAGTGACCAACGCGCTGATTGATTTTGTTCTAGTTTCGGTGGCTCTGTTAGCTATCGGAATATACGGACTGTCAGTGAAAAGAAATGCAATTAGGATGCTTTTTGCGGTGGAAATGATTGTTAATTCAGCAAATCTAAATTTGGTTGCCTTTGCACGATTCATTCCAAATAGTCAAGGACAAACATTAGCTCTGTTTTCTATTGCAATTGCGGCAGCCGAAGTTGCCGTGGGGCTGGCATTAGTCATTGTAGCGTATAGAATGTACAATAATATCGATATAGCGGATTTCAGGAGTTTGAAAGGATAATGCAATTTATACTACTGCAGGCGGTCTTTTTACCATTGCTATTGTCACCAGTAGCATATCTACTTGGAAAAAAATTTGGCCCTAATATGTCAGCTTGGTTCAGCTTTGGACTTTTGTTGTATTGTACAACAATAATGATTACATCTGTATTCTCAGGAACCTATGAAGAACATTATCGTTGGACTCAGCTATTTGGCGAATTCGGCCTATTGCTTGATGGTCTAGCATCGCCATTTGCTATAATAATCTATGTAGTGTCTACAGTGATGGTATTATTTTCAAAACCATACATGATTGCAAAGATAACATTACAATTTGAAGAAAGAGCAAATTCGCAAAAACAATTGATTGGTGGTGGAACTATGATAGAATCCTCATCGTTGAAAAATTATGTCAATAATCAGATTGGTGCATACTTTGCGCTCTTTCTTGTTATGGCAATGGGAATGTTAGGTACAGTTCTTGCGACTAACTTGATAGAATTCTATGTCTTCTTTGAAGTAATGCTTATCCCAGCATTTTTCATGATAGCATTCTGGGGATACGAAGCGAAACGAAGAGTGGCTTTGTTATTCTTCTTCTGGACGCATGTTGGGGCAGTAATTCTTCTTCTCGGTTTTCTTGCGATAGGACTTAACGCTGGAAGTTTTAATTTTGCTGATATCAAGGAACACGGAATACCACAAAACATTCTGGCACTTGCAGCAGTTGGAATAATAATTGGACTTGGTGTGAAGATGGCAGCGTTTGTGGTACACATATGGCTACCTCACGTCTATCGTGCAGCACCAACACCACTTAATGCATTGTCATCAGGCGCAATGCTAGGAGTGGGCGCATACGGCTTTTTTAGATTATTAATAATGCTCTTACCAGGAGAATATTCTCACTTTGCATTATTCCTAAATCTGTGGGGTCTAGCTACGATGATGTATGGCGGAATAATGGCATTGGTACAAGATGATATCAGAAAGTTGTTTGCTTATTCAAGTATAAGTCAGATGGGTTACATCATCTTCGGAATTGGGTCTGCATCAGCACTAGGATTATCTGGAGCTGAGATGATGTTTGTTTCTCACAGTCTTGGCAAAGTATTGCTCTTCATGATGGTAGGTGCCATAGTTTTACAAGTTGGAACCCGAAGTATTACAAAGATGGGTGGACTTGCAGGAAAAATGCCAATAACCGCCGTCTGTGCTATGATAGGTGCTCTTACTATAATGGGTGTCCCACCAACCAGCGGATTCATGGCAGAGTGGACCATGTTCTATGGCGTTTTACAGACCGCAATTCAGCAAGGTTCAACCATCAGAATGATTGCATTCGGTTTAGGACTGGTTGCAACCGTTATTACCATGGCTTATGTCTTGTGGATGATAAAAAGAGTTTTCTTTGGAAAACTACCAGAAAATCTAGAAAATACAAAAGAAGCTAACTGGTACGTCACTGGACCAATGATGGTTCTAGCAGGATTTACTGTTGTTATTGGAATATATCCTGACATTTTCTTTAACCAGATAGTTCCTTTCATGAAAGGATTGGTGGGAGTGTAGAATATGGCTGTTGGATCCTTTGAGTTTGGTTTGAGTGCAAATGCATTGAATGCCTGGGCAGTTTGGATACTTCCATTTGTTGCAGCTGTTGTAATTCCAGGTGTAGCAAAATTCTCAAAGAAAGCCACTAATGGTGTTGCCGTAGCTTTTGCTCTTGCAAGTGCAATCTCAGCGACTACTCTTCTACCATTAGCTCTTGGTAATAATGAAATTCACAACCAAATTCCATGGATCTCATCAATTGGACTTAAGGCAGGAGTATTGGCAGATCCATTAGCAGCTTTAATGAGTAATGTAGTTGCTTGGGTCTCATTTTTGATCTTTGTCTACAGCACTGGTTATATGAAAGGCGACAAAGACATTACTCGATTCTGGTTCTGGATGGCATTTTTCGTGGGTTCGATGCAGTTAATTGTATTGTCAGACAATTTCCTACAACTCTTCTTTGGATGGGAAGGAGTAGGTTTGGCCTCCTACGCATTGGTAGGATTCTGGTATAAAGACAAAAAGAAAGATCATGTTGGAATAGAAGGCCGCAGGGTCCTTGGTTTAGTTGATTACTATTCACCAACTCATTCTGGTATTAAGGCATTCATCATGACAAAGGTTGGTGATATCATGATGTTAGCTGGGATGTTCCTCATTTTTGCGTTTGCTGGCACATTTGGATTCAGAGAGTTGACGGAGAACACGGCTTGGGCAACTACAATGTCTGCTCAACATCTGCTAATTCCTGCAGCCGTGTTACTTTTTGGAGGAGCAATAGGAAAGTCTGCTCAATTCCCTCTTAATGAGTGGTTACTTGAAGCGATGACAGGACCTACCGCCGTATCAGCTCTTATTCACGCTGCTACAATGGTCAAAGCAGGAGTATTTTTGGTCGCTAGGCTTGCACCGTTGTTCTTTGCATTGGCTGCAATTGGTATCAATATGGATCAGTTCTTTGAAGTAGTAGCATGGGTTGGCGCAATCACAGCATTTTTGCTTGCTACACAAGGAATGGTACATCCTGAAATAAAGAAAGTTCTCGCGTATTCTACTGGTTCACAAATTGGATATATGATGATGGCACTTGGTGTAGCTGGTCTTTCAAGGCAATTTGTAGATGGTTACACTGCAGGATTTTTCCATCTTATCTCCCATGCAATGTTCAAAGCTTCTCTGTTCATGGCAGCAGGCTCATTATTGCATATAGTCGGTTCTAGATTTATGACGGACATGGGAGGACTGAGGAAATATATGAAAAAGACTTATGCCTTCATGTGGGCAGCAGGATTGGGACTTATGGGAGCTCCATTCATTACTACTGGTTTCTGGAGCAAGGATGCTATTTTTGCAGCTGTATATGAGTCAGGAAACACATGGGCCCTTCCAATATTTGTTCTAGCATTGATTACAGCAGTAATGACTACTTTCTATACGACTAGGATGATAGGAATGGTCTTCTTTGGTAACAAAAGCAAACATGTGGAAGAAATGGAGAAGGAGGGCTATCACATTCACGAAGCAAGCCCATCAATGTGGATTCCATATGGAATTCTTGCAGTACTAACAATTGGAATTGGCGTTGTTGGTCTTGCCTTTGAACATCAGATACATGACATTTTCACAGAGTATCTAGCGTCAGCATTTGGAATAAAATCAGATATGGCAAATGTCGCAAAGGAATCTCAATCCGTATTAGGTGGCTTTTTAGAAGGGGTTAATCCCGTTGCACTCGTATCCTCACTTTCTGCGTTTGCGATTGGATTTGGACTTGGATATATCTTCTACATAGGAAGATTTGTAGATTCTACAAAATTTGTAAATTCAAATATCTTCTTTTATGCCATACACAAGTTTTTCTTAAACAGATGGTACCTTAATGCATTAATCTACTGGGGGTTCGTTGTGGCGCCTTTATACTTTGCCAGAGGCGTTTATCGTTACTTTGAGAATATTGTAATAGAGGGGTTCAACCTAGTACCAGAAAAAACGATGGCAGGCGGTGCAAGAATAATGCAAGCTACACAGACGGGGATCTCACAGTCATATCTTTATGTTTTTGGTGCTGGTATCCTGATCGTTGTATTACTTTTACTAATTTAGGAGATATGAAATGATAGACTTTACCTCAACACCAATAATCTTAACCATGATGCTGGGGTCTGTTGGAGTAATTATTCCTGTAATTAGTGTGGCAAGAAAAGAGAAAGGTTCCTCACTTTATGGTGGAATAGCTTTTGCAGCATTAATTTCAGCTATATCATTTGTAGGATATCAAATAGTTTCAAAACATGTCACACCGGCAGCAATTTTTTCAAAGAATGTTCTAGTTGATGATACATTTGGTTCTTTCTTTGCAATTGCTATGTTGATTGTTGCAATAATGACAACGGTAGGCTCGTTCAACTACATGCGAGGCAAGACTAGCCCAGCTGTGTATTATTCTCTAATTCTGCTGTCATCAATTGGAATGGTGCTCATAGCTTACTCAACTGATCTGGTAATGTTATTTGTTGCTTGGGAACTCATGAGCATTCCTACATATGTTCTTGCTGGATTTGCGAAAAAAGATCCATCCTCCAATGAGGCTGCTCTGAAATACTTCCTGTTTGGTGCACTTTCATCAGGAATCATAATCTATGGAATTTCAATAGCATATGGTATAACCGGTTCTACAAACATAGGGCAAGTCATTGCAGGATTCTCGAAGCTTGGACCAGACATGACGCCTCTTGCGCTTTTAGCTGTTGCCATGTTTATAGCTGGTTTTGGATTCAAAATAGGTTTGGTGCCTTTCCATATGTGGCTTCCAGACACGTACGAAGGAGCACCTCCAACCATATCGGCACTACTTGCAGCAGGCACAAAGAAAGCTGGCTTTGCTGCTGCTTTGAGAGTCATTATAATGGGCGCAATAGCGCTTGATCTGAATTGGGCTTTTGCTCTTGCCATTATTGCAATTGTTACTATGACTGTTGGAAATCTTGCTGCAATAATGCAGAAGAATCTTCCTAGGATGCTAGCTTATTCTAGTATAGGTCATGCTGGATACATTTTGATTGGTCTTAGCATTGCACCATTTTCGCAGATTGGCATACAAGCTTCACTGTTTCATATCCTAAATCACGCGGTCATGAAAGCTTCTGCATTCATAGCAGTGGCTGGAATAATTACTACCTTGTCAGTTTCACACATTGACAAGATACGTGGACTCGGTAAAAGAATGCCAATTACTTCACTTGGTTTGGTGATATCTCTTCTTGCGCTTGCTGGGGTTCCTCCACTCAACGGATTCTGGAGTAAGCTTATGTTGTTTGGGGCAGCAATAAACGCAGGCTCCGTGATGTCATGGGCTCCGTATTTAGCTGTCGCTGGAGTTCTTAACAGTGCTCTTTCTCTTGCATATTATGGTTGGATAATACGAAAGATGTACTTTGAAGAAGGCGAGTCAGAAAAAAGAGTGAAAGAACCAAAATCAGTTATTGCTGTTATGATATTTTCAATAATTTTCATCGTTGGAATAGGAGTTTATCCAGATCCATTTATTGAATTTGCAAAATCTGCTGTACCGGCATTAACTAATGTGACCACTATGCACTGAGCATAGTTAAATCCACGAGACTTTCAAGTTGCATTCTGGAAGCACTGTCATTAATTTTTCTAAGTGCTGTTTTTGCTTTCTTAGAATAATTGTTCAGCAGCATATCCATATGATCAAACACAACACGAGGATCAGAACTTTTCTTGATTAGTATGTTGAATAGCTTATCTTCATTGTTCCAGTCCTGTAAGTCATCACGAATTTGATATGCTATTCCCATATTCTTACCATATTCTGCAAGCGCTAGTATCTGCTCTTCGTTACCACTGCCTAATATTGCCCCTATTTTTGATGCTGCCTCGAACGCAGTAGCAGTCTTGTATTCTATGACTTTTAGATAATCATCAAAGGTGATATCTTCGCTTGTCTCTAATCTAGTTTCAATCATTTCCCCATCACTCATCATCATAGCGGTATTTGCAAGTTCTCTTGCTATCCTTGGATTATCCAAACGAGACGATATGTTTAAGATCAAGCCAAGAACGAAATCTCCAGTAATTATACTTGTATTGTATCCATACTTGATGTGAAAAGGATCTTTTCTTCTCCTTAGAATTTCATTATCAATAATGTCGTCATGAATTACAGATTCGGTGTGTAATAGCTCCACAGCACAAGCAGCAACGTATGAATTTTTGTCACAATTGCCGGCGCTTTCTGATGATAATATTAGAATTAAAGGTCGTATTCTCTTCCCACCCTCTAGAGCATACTGAAGTGGTTCAAAGAATTCTGAAGATGAATAAAGTTCTAATTCATGCTTAAGGACTAGATCAATTTTATCAATGTAATTTCTATAGTCTTTTATGAGAGGGTTTATCTCGAAATTTTTTCTATCCAAAAATTTGCACTAAGGAGCGTAAACCGCAGTAAATATTAATGCTTTTGTAGGTGCTCCAGCCGGGATTTTCATCGTTTAGAATTTGAACCCGGGATCCCCGGCTTGAAAGGCCGATATGCTTGACCGGTCTACACCACTGGAGCCCGCAGTGCATCCTGTATATTATCCATAAAATCCTTTTGAAGTGATTCAAAAGATTTTTTTATTGCCATACTTTGATAATTCGCATGAATTCACTTGTCCAAAGAATTGACAACATAATTGACGAGCAAAGTTTGCTAAAACACAAATTTTATGTAATGTGGAATGAAGGAAAGCTATCTCTTGAATCTCTTAATGGTTATTCTAAAGAATACTTTCAGGTAGTGAAATCTGTTCCTTCTTTAGTGGGTGCAATAATGGAAACTTGTCCTTATAATATAAGAAGTAAGCTTGCTTCAAACAAACAAGAAGAATACGAACACATTGAGCCATGGATAAAATTTGCTAGTGCTGTAGGGGTATCTCGAACGGAACTTGAAAACTACGAAGGTCTAGATAAAACAAGGCATGCCATATCAAACCTATCGGGCTTAATGAATTCATTCGAGGCTGGAGCTTCAGCAATGTATGCTTTGGAACAAGAAATTCCAAAAATAAGCATCTCCAAGATTGATGGTTTAAGGAAATTCTATGGCATTACTGATGATGACTCGATAGACTACTTTAGAATCCATACTGAAGCAGACATAAGACACGCTGCACTTTGGAGGAAAATCCTTGAAAATATTCCAGCATCAAGAGAAGATGATCTAGTTCAGATAGCTAGCAAATCACTAGCTGCCCAAAATCTCTTACTTGATAGCTGTTACGAGGCATACTGTTAACTCTATACCATTTTATACTGCGTGCCAAATTGTTTTTTGGTGGGGCCCATAACTCAGCTTGGTAGAGTAACCGGCTCATAACCGGTGAGCCAAGGGATCGAAGCCCTTTGGGCCCACTAAATTCTCTTGATTTGTTTTTGATTTAAGAATAATTGCCAAAGAACAAGATCAGGATATCGTAAGATTGCAAATGTTAATTGATGAATTCAGTTTTTTGACCTACTTGTTACACGTCTACGCAGTATGCTAATTTTAAAATAAGCAATAAACTACCACGGGTTGGCTGCAATGAGGAATCAGAGTTATGGCTGATACAATGATGTAAAGGCATTTGACTGAGCTGCCAAAATTGTTTAGTAGATCTGGATGGATTTGATACGAATAACATCAATAAGCGACGTTACAGAGTATATATAAAGCCCATATATAAAGACCAGAATGCCTCAAACAAAACCTATCGTAAGCATAGAAAATGTTGTGGCTTCGGCTTCGGTTGATCAAAGAATTGATCTTAATGTCATAACTCAAACTTTTCCAGATGTTGAATATCATCCTGATCAATTCCCAGGTCTAGTCTTCAGACTAAAATCACCCAAGACTGCAACACTGATTTTTAGTTCTGGTAAGATGGTTTGCACTGGCGCAAAATCAGAAGAACAGGCAATTAAAGCAGTTAGAAGCGTTGTTCAAAAACTAAGGAAAGGCGGAATCAAAATAAAAAAAGATGCCGTAATAATCATACAGAACATGGTAGCGTCTGCTAGCCTTGGAGGAAAGATACATCTGGAACAAGCCGCAAGAAGCCTACCAAGAAGCATGTACGAACCGGAACAATTCCCTGGTCTAATACACAGAATGCTTGATCCCAAAACCGTCATTCTGCTGTTTGCGTCTGGAAAACTTGTATGTACTGGAGCAAAAAAGGAATCCGATGTATATCGATCAGTACACAACCTACACACACTTCTTGAAGAAAAAGAGCTAATGATCTACGAAAGCTAACTCTACAAGCCTCTTTGGCTTCAGACTAGGCTCATTTGTTTTTTAATGCGACTAAGTGTCTGCTCATCAAGCAGCTTTGCATCATACAAGATATTTGAGATTGTTAGAACATCAGTCAACTCATATAACTTGACATTATGTGACGCTAACAGCTCTCGCGCTCCTTCAAATCTATTTACTATTACAAACGCAGTCGTAACGACCATTTTAGCATCTTTTAGAGCTTTTATGGCATTCAGTAGAGATAGACCCGTAGTGCCTACATCATCAATAAGTAGTATTCTTGAGCTTTCAGAAACTTTACCTTCTATAACGCTTCCTGTACCATAGTCTTTGGGTTTCTGTCTTATGTAAATCAGAGGTTTTATCGTTTCAAAGGACAAGGCAGAAGCTATTACAAGTCCAAATGTTGGCACTGATGCAATACAGTCAAAACTGTCTAAACCAGTTTTTTCCGATATTAAATTTTGTAACGCTTTTACCATCTTTCTAAACTGATGGGGATAACTTGGTACTAACCTGAGATCAATGTAATAGACGCTATCTTTACCACTGGAGAGTTTGAAATTGCCAAACTTGATAGCACCACTTTCTTGTAAGAATATTGCAAACTCTTTGACAAAATCCACAGCAAAATTTATTGAACTAGATTTATTTTAACTGTTTCATCGGGTATTGTATGCCAGAGATTTGGCTCAGTTATGGCCCTACAGATGTTGTGCTTGACGTAAAGGCAGAGAATCTTGAGAAGCAAATAGAACCAGGAGGTACAAGTTTGACTGATTCTGAGATTACTTCCAAGCTTGCAGCTGTAGACATGACAAAACCTACTGAACTAGTCATTATGGAATATACCAAATCTGTTCAGAAAGTGATTTCGACCTTACTTGAAATGTGTGCACAGAAATCGCTTGCAAAACCGAAAATTCTCATTGATAAATCAAACTTACATTTAGCAAAAAGTGTCTTTTCTGATCCATTCATATCAATATCTGAATTTGATATCTCTCAACTTTCTAACGCTAATCTTGTTTTTGTTGGCGAAATGGAATTTGACGGTTTGTTTGGATATAACACTGTATCTACTAAACTACTAAGAAGATTTGGAAAAGAAAACATGTTAGAAGCATATGAGAAAAGAAATGGAAATCTACCCTCACCAGGCGAAGAGCTCAGAACAATGGATGTTGCAAAAAGATTCGCTGATGGCTTTGAGATAGCCTCAATAGAGATTGTTGCAAACCAGACAGGAATTGTTGACATCTCCACAGGTCACCCATCATCTACCATCTCTATTTCTAAATCGTTATCGTCTATAGCAGTAAATGAAATAGGTAAACACAGAATAATCATAATTAGTACTGGAAAGGAAGTCAGTAATGAAACGTTGAGCAGGTCACTTTCTGCAGTTTGGAATTGCTCAAACGCAGTAAAAGAAGAAGGTCTTGCAATTCTCTTGGCCGAATGCAAAAATGGTTTAGGCTCTGATGCCATACAACAATATGTAGAGGGCCGTATGAGTCTAGACAGATTAAAAAGTCCTGCAAGATATGTTGATGGAATGGAAGATCTCTTGTTTTTGACCGAGATTGGAAAGAAATTCAAAATAGGAATTGTATCCATCTTGCCTCACTTTTACACAAAAGATAAACTTGCAATGATCCCATTTGGAGGAACAAAAGAAGCTATGGACTATGTTCTTAAGACGTTTGGAGAAAAACAAAAGATCGCTATAGTATCTGACGGCTCACACGTATTACTTAGGTAATATCGAAAATGGTAGAGGAGCACAAAGAAAGGCAAGTATCATTACTAATACGAACATCCATCTTCGCTTCCTAGATAGTGGCGAAATATCGTCTAGCGGTTTAACATCAGGACTTCTCATGCTAAATATCAACACAAGAAATGCCATGGGAAAATACTGAAGTGAAGCTAAGACGCCTACACTTACAAAAGTCAGAATCTTGTGCAATTTCAATCCAAATGTTGCTCTTGCAATATGCCCACCATCAAGCTGCCATGCGGGAAGGAGATTAAGGAATGTAAGGAGAAAACCAAACCACGCTGCAAGTAAAACTGGTGACATTATGAGATCTTTATCTGGAAGATGTTTTCCCATCAAGACAATTGTTGAATCCATCAGAATGCTTGAATGTATTTCACTAAGTCCTGATTTTGCCGAAAGCTCTTCAGCCACTGAGCTTTGTACCAACGGTGATACATAGGCTCCATAGGTTGAAACAATAACAGCTATGATAAGACCTGCTATTGGGCCTGAAATTCCTATATCAAAAAGTATGTTTCTATTTATGATCAAGCCTCGAGATTTTATAATAGCTCCGAAAGTGGGTATAAAACCAATTACAGGAATTCCGGGAATAAAATAAGGCCAGCTAACTCTAAGTCGATGTTTCTTTGCAGCAATGATATGACCTAATTCATGAATTCCAAGTATCCCCATCAGCGATATCGTATACAAAATAGCTATGGTGAGAGGATCCCCCACCTTTACGATTGAATTCGTAGATATGGCTCTGTAATAACCATCAATCATTACAGTTGTTATCGTTGCAGCAAATAGAACGCGAGGAATCCAAGTCTTCTTTGTTGCAGGAGATTCAAACCTTGATATTATGATGAACATTCTTTCGTTACGCCTTTCAAGTTGTGCGATTAGATTTTTCGGTTCTATCTTTTGTACCAGATCACGAAATTTTCGAGTAGGGTCAACTTCTTCAATTTCAATTTCTAACGTACTTGGGCTCTGATTAATTCGCTTTATCGTAAATAAAGCAGAAACAATTGAAACGATTTCGTCCACTGTGGGTACACTCAATATCCTTTCTAGAATACCTTCAAATTAATTCTTTTATTTGCTTAAAGTTAAATAATTAATAATTCAAGTACTTTCAGATGCAGGTAGCTCTGAGAGAAATTGGGAATTGCGTTATCCGTAGGTGTGATCCATCCGATATATTACCAGTAATGGAAATAAATCTCAAAACCTTACCAGAACATTATTCAGATTATTTTTATGAAAGTCTACTTGCTGAGTTACCGGAAGCATTTCTTGTTGCTGAAATTGAAAAAAAGTTAGTTGGTTATATAATGTGTAAAATTGAATATGGTTTTTCAAACTTCAAGAAGCTCGGATTTGTAAAGAAGGGCCACGTTGTATCGATAGCAGTTTTGTCAGAGCACCGAAACAAAGGAATTGGAAGGGCTCTAGTTGAAGAATCGCTTCTCGGTGTGAAACTCAAAAAAGCAGATGAATTGTACTTGGAAGTTCGATGTAGTAATAACGAAGCTATAAAGTTGTATGAAAAACTTGAATTTATTATAAAACAGAGACTCAAGGCCTATTATCGAGATGGTGAAGACGCTTATCTTATGACAATTGAGTTCTCTTACTAGATTAAAATAAATAAGTCTAGAAAAGACTAGCGTTATGACAAGGCAGAGAACTGTTGGAATCACGATCTTTGTTTTGTCAATTGCAGGTTTTTTCATTTATGCATATCTGTTAATGCTTTCAGAATGGAGTCCAATAGTACTTCAGCTTTCAGTACTGATGGCAGTTGGAGGCATTTTGGGAGTTATATCTTGGATTGGATATAACATGGCAACATCTAGACCTTCGCCATCCTCTCTTGTAACAGATGACAAAAAGTAACTACTTGGATACCGATACATCTACTACTGCTTGATAAAATCTTGGACCTACAGGTCTTACTATTTTTGATCCTAAGATGGTTGATTTGACCTTCGTAGTTGATAGGAAATGCTTTGAAGCCATAGCAGGAACATCGCTTTTCTTATCAGCATGTGTATGGCAGTAATAATGAATTATCCCGTCATCTTTACAGGCCTTTATAGCTGAATCTAAGAATTCATCAGACCTCTCAGGTAACAACATCAAAACCCTATCTGCTTTACTAGATAATCTTTGTTCTATTACTTGTGTAGCATCACCTTCTATCGATTCGACTGTTCCCTTTAACTTGTTTAGTAGAATGTTTTCCGAACACAAATTCGTAGCAAAGGGATTAATGTCTATGTTGTAAACATGGCATTTCTTCTTTTTTGCAGCCACTATGGAAAACATACCAATTCCACCGAACATGTTGATTACGATTTCTCCGTCATTGACTAAATTGGCAATTCTCTGACGTTCCGTTGAAAGTCTGGGAGAAAAGAAGGTCTTTTCAACATCTACCTGAAATCTGCAACCATGTTCTTTGTACTCCGTTTGGGTATTGTCTTCTCCAGCAACCAATTCCAGTTGTCGTATCCTGTAGTCGCCTTCTACTGGAGATGATTGGTAGAAAACTGACTTTGCAGTTTTCACTTTTTCTAGTAGAACCTTGCCAATAATTTTTTTCTTTGGTAATAGCGACTCTGGAATTCTCAATATTATGATCTCTCCTATCTGATCAAATGCTCCGTACAAATCTTCCACTTCTTTCTCTGTTAGTACTCCTGACATTGCTTGTTTTAGCATCTTTGTCAATTTCTATAGTAAAAGTGTCCAGATTGTTTCTGTTCTCTGTCTAACCTACTATCTGATTTATTTACACGTGGACGCATGCTTGTTTCATCTCGTCTGTAAGTAATGTCCAGAGATCTTAGAAATTGATTCATGCCGTTGACCTTTGACTTGGGAGTTGTTGCGCGTCCTTCTCTTCCTGGAATCCCTTCAAAAATTACAAGCGAATCTGAAATTAGATCCATTAATTGTATATCATGATCTATTATTATTGCTGATTTTCTATAGGAACGAACAAATCGCTGAATCAATTTTGCTATCGTTATTCTATCTTCAACATCCAAAAATGCAGAAGGCTCATCAAGTGCGTAAAGATCTACCTTCTGTAACAAACATGTCGCTATTGCTACTTTCTGAAGTTCTCCGCCTGAAAGATTCTTGACAGATTTATTGTAAAGCTTCTTTATTTTCATGGGATGGAGAATCTGCTCCTCTTCACTAGTATCTTCTATTCCACTACCGTTAGCCTTTTCCAAAAGAGAAATTACCTCAACATCATAATCATTTAAGAGATACTGTGGCTTGTAGGCAATCTTGACTTTACTTTCGATGGTTCCAGAATCTGGTTTTTCTACACCGGCGATCATTTTCATCATGGTTGTTTTTCCTAAAGCATTTGCACCAACTATACCAAGTACTTCGCTTTTTCGTACTTTACCAGCTTCTATTGCTACAGAAAAGGTCGAATATTTCTTTTCAAGAGATGGATATTCTATGATGTTTTCAGTTGTAACAAATTCATCAGTAGACGTTGACGCATCAAATCTAAATGCGACATCTCTGAATCTTACATTTTCGTTTGGTAAATAACCATCTAAAAACACATTGATTCCAACCTTTGTTGAAAGAACATTTGCAACTATTCCGTATGCTGCTGGTTCCCCGTATAGAATCTCAATAAAGTCACTGAGATAATCTAGTAAGGTTAGGTCATGTTCCACTACCATGACACTTTTTCCAAGCTTTGCAAGACCTTGAATAGTTCTTGCAACTCCCATTCTCTGAAATACATCATTGTACGAAGAGGGTTCATCAAAAAAATAGAAATCTGCTTCTCTCGAAGCAGATACGGCAACCGCAATTCTCTGTAGTTCTCCACCGCTCAAATCAGTAAGTTTAGTTTCAAGTGAATTCTGTAATCCTAGTTCCTGTACTAGTTCAGGTACTTTATTTCGTTCATCGTATTTTTCTAATAACTCCTTTGCAGTTCCATCAAATAGTTTTGTAAGGTTATAGACTTGCTGAGGTTTTATAGAAGCTTTTAATTCTTTATTTGCAATTTTCGCAAAATGAGATTTTAATTCAGTCCCATGAAAGTATTTCAAAATTTCATTCCACTCGGGTGGTGATGAGTAATTACCCAAGTTTGGCTTTAGAATTCCAGATAGAATACTGACTACTGTACTCTTTCCAATTCCATTTCTACCAAGCAACCCCATTACTTGCCCTTTCTTTAGAGTTGGCATTCTGTATATTCTAAATGCATTTATTCCATATTGGTGAATCTTGTCAGATTTTAGCTCTTCCGCAAGATTGACGATTGTTATGGCATCGAACGGACAAACCTTAACACAAATTCCACATCCATTACAAATATTTTCATCAATTTGTGCTTTAGCGATCTCTTCATTCAGTATTATGCAATCTGCGCCTGATTTATTTACTGGACAGTACTTGATACATTCTAGACCACACTTCTTTGGTTGACAATTTTCTTTATCTAGAACTGCAACGCGATGAGTCATGTTTAACCACTTGGTTCTGAATTTATATCTCTATCAAGCAAGATTAATACAGGACATTATAACTGAAAGTAAACAAGCCGGCCACAGCGTTGGGGTCCGACCCGGTCCCATACCGAACCCGGAAGTCAAACCCAATGTCGCTACTGTGTTACTAAGGTGCGAGAGCCCTTGGGAAGCAGTAGTGCTGGCGCCTTTTATTCTAAAGCTACAGAATTTGGAGAGGCACGCCATACTGATTGGGTAGGAATGTTTTTAGTGATGCCTCGTTTTTGGGCATCATCAGGAAAGCTATCTACATAGTCAGAAACTAGATCTCTTATCGTCTTGTCAATTTCTCCGACTGATATCAAGTCTGTAAAAAGATATGGTATCTCATTGCATCCAACAACATATCCATTTGCATTAGGTGTTATGGTAAAGGTCAGTTTGTGAAACCTTTGATTCTTTACCATGTACTGTATATGTTTACAAAGCCTAAAAAGCTCGTGATCAGTTGGCTAGATCGATGAATAGCTGTGCAATTTGCGGTGAAAAATTCACTGACGACATAAAATTCCTAAACCACATGATGGAAAGACACGGTTTCAGGAATCCAAATAATTCCACTCCAGACAGAAACAGCAGAGGGTACTGAGAACCGATTTTTCTATAGTCTGATTTAGAAGTTTAGAATTATTTTCTCACTATTTGAAAGAAGGCTTTTTGTCCTAGCAAAAACCGCCTTAGGAGTCTTACAATCGTTGCTGCATGCAGTCTGTATACCATGAAGAACACGTCCTTTGGATTTGTTACTAAGAATCGCAAGCAGAAGAGGCAAAATCGCAGATCTTCCACCATAGGCAACCTTCCTAGTTACAAACCAGAACATCTTGGTAGGATCATAGCCCTTTGGAAAGATCTCTGATTTAATTTCCATACCGTATTGAGAATAATGTCCTACAACTAGAATTTTCTTCCTACCCAATACACTCACTACTTTTGCAAATTTGGCACAAAGGTAGCACATATCATCATAAATCATGATGGGCAATAGATCTCCAATATTCATATCTTCCATTAGTTTTTTTCAGATTAAAATTTTGCGAAATAACTTTTTATTTGCTCCAAATACGCTAAGAATTATGAATTCAAATTCTAATGATAACCCTGAATTTCATATTTTGGAATGGATATGGGCCTAAATTACTATCATATTCTCAAAAAAGTACGAGAAGGGAGGAAACTTGTCATAAGAGGAATAACAACAGCAGGATCTGGGCATCCTGGAGGTTCATTCTCTATGGCCGAAATGATGGGTTGTATATACCATAAGTATCTAAGGCATGATCCAAAAAATCCGCTATGGCCAGATAGAGATAGACTAGTCTTGTCAAAAGGTCATGCTTCTCCAGGACTTTTCTCTAATCTTGCTGTGGCGGGCTATTTCGATAAATCTGAAATTGAAACTCTAAGAAAATTCGAAAGCCGATTGCAAGGTCATCCTGACTACAAGTGTCCTGGTGTAGAATTTTGTGGTGGCTCACTTGGATTGGGACTCTCATTTTCTATTGGCGTGGCTCTTGCAGCAAGAATCGACGGTAAGAAGACTCACATTTACACCATAATAGGTGATGGCGAGTGTGATGAAGGACAAGTATGGGAAGCGTCAATGGCTGCATCAAAGTTCAAGTTGGATAATCTGACAGTTTTCTTAGATCGAAACTTCATTCAACAAGACGACTACACCGAGAGGGTTATGCCACTAGATGAAGAATTGGTTGGAGATGATATATCAGAGATGTGGAAAAATGCCGCAAGATGGAAAGTAGGTGACAAGTGGAGATCATTTGGATGGAATGTCTTAGAAATTGACGGACATCGTATAGAGCAGATTGTAAAGGCAGTAAATTCTGTATTGCAGACTAGGGGGACTCCTTCGATTATAGTTGCACGGACGATAAAAGGTAAATCAGTTGAACATATGGAAGATAATCCAAAATGGCATGGTGTTGCACCTAATTCTCAGATCTCACCTATAATCGAACTTGAACTTGATTGTCAATTCCTTATAGCTCCATCTATAATTGCTGGAGATATGACAAATCTGGAGAATGAGGTAAAGAGGGCATCTCATGGCAGAGCTGACTTTATTCACCTCGATGTCATGGATGGTATTTTTGTATCAAACAAGACATTTGATCATGAAAAGATAAGACAACTCAGATCGGTAACCCAAGTCCCCTTTGACGCCCACCTCATGATAAATGAACCAATCAAACAAATAAAGAACTATGTAGATGCTGGTTGTGATGTAATAACTGTTCACGCAGAAGTATGTGATGAATCAAGTTTCGGAGAAATTCATGATGTACTTAGGTCAAATGAGGTGAGCGTAGGACTTGCCATAAATCCAGAAACTCAGTTACCTTCTTGGACTGAGAAATTCATTCCAGATTTGGATCAATTAATAGTAATGTCTGTAGTTCCAGGAAAATCAGGTCAAAAGTACATAGAATCTACACATGAAAAAGTACAAAATATTGCCAAATTCCTTACTGAGAAAAAATTTGATGGTTTCATAGAGGCCGATGGAGGAGTAGATTTAACAAATCTTGAATCATGCTTTTTAGATGGCGCAAGGGTATTCGTCGGGGGAAGTGCCATAATAGGACAAAAAGATGTTAGGGCAATAATAATAGAGTTCAGAAAAAAATTGATGCATGCAAGAAGAAAGCTATTGATACACAGAGCATATAGTCTTGGAGGAGCAGAACTTGTAAACAAGTGGATAGACCTCCACGAAGTAGGGAAGAAAAAGATGGATCTCTTGCAAATTGCCAAGGAGGCCGGTTTTGTATGACTGAAATGACTGATATGCGAACAGTTTATGGAGAAACTCTCATCAAGTTAGGGGAAGAAAACCCCAATGTTGTAGTAGTAGGTGCAGATACAACAGACTCTCTAAAAACAAGACCATTCGGAAAAAAATTTCCAAATAGATTCTTTAATGTTGGAATTGCAGAGGCTAATCTGGTCACTATTGCAGCAGGTCTTGCTAATGAAGGAAAAATTCCGTTTGCAAGTACCTATGCAGTGTTCTTGCCAGGTAGATGTGTAGATCAAATCCGTAATGCTATTGCATATCCTTCACGAAATGGCCAGAATGGGTTGAATGTGAAAATGGTTGTCTCCCATGGAGGCCTAAGTGTCGGTGCCGATGGAGGTTCTCATCAGCAAATCGAAGACATCGCTATAATGAGAGTAATCCCAAATGTTAAAGTGTTAATACCCTCTGACACCGTAGCAGTAGAAAATCTTATCAGGTTAATGTCTCAAGTTTACGGGCCATTTTATATGCGAATGACTAGAACTAAGACTCCTCTCATACATTCAAAAGAACAACAATTTGAAATTGGCAAAGGAATAGTACTTCAGGATGGCTCTGATTGCACTATTGCTGCTTGCGGAATTACTGTAAAGATGGCATTAGATGCTGCTGATTCTCTCAAACAAGAAGGAATTTCCTGCAGAGTAATAGACATGTTCTCAATTAAGCCGTTAGATGCGAGCCTTATAGAGAAGGCTGCACGTGAGACAGGTGGAATTGTTACATGCGAAGAACACAATATCTTGGCAGGATTTGGATCAGCTGTATGTGAGGTTGTTTCTGAGACATATCCAGTAGAGATGAGGCGAATAGGGATAAGAGACCAATTTGGTGAATCAGCAAGGGACAGTGAAATTTCACTGCTGCTACAAAAACATGGCATAACATCAATTCATATAGCTAATGCTGTGAAAGATATCAGGAGTAAAACCAGATGAAGATATTTCTGGACACAGCAAATCTTGCTGCAATAAAGATGTATAACGATATGGGTCTTGTAGATGGAATTACTACCAACCCATCACTTCTTGCAAAAGAAGGCGGAGATCCTCAGAAAACTATGGAAGAGATTGTTCGAATTGTTAAAGGTGATGTTAGCCTAGAAGTCTTGAGCATAGAAACATCTGGAATGTTAGAAGAAGGCAGAAGACTTCGAAAATACGGAAATAATGTTGTTGTAAAATGCCCATTAACACCAGAGGGACTAAAGGCGTGTAAAATGTTAACCGTGGAAGGAATTCCGGTAAACATAACTTTATGCTTCTCTGTAAATCAAGCGATTCTAGCAGCAAAAGCAGGGGCCAAGTACGTAAGTCCATTCATAGGAAGATTAGACGATAACGGTCAAGATGGGATCAATCTTATTAGAGAAATTCATCAGGTATTTCAAAATTACAAATTTACTACACAGCTTCTTGTCGCAAGTGTTCGACATCCAATGCATGTAGTAGAAGCAGCAAAGATTGGAGCAGAAGTAGTGACCTTACCACCAGACGTTTTAGGTAAGATGCTCAAGCATCCACTAACCGATGTTGGCCTAAAGAACTTTTTAGCTGACTGGGAAAAGCTTAAGAAAGAAAATCCAAGTATTAGAATCTAAATTTCGTCATTTGTCCAGATCTAATGTTTTCCGACCCATTGGTATCTATACTCTTCATCAAACAATTCAGACTTGACGTCATTTTCAGTTATCCTGCTGTGTAGTCTAGCCTCGAAAAATCCTAGACTTCCCTTGTAGGGTATTGGAACTCTAAGTTCTTGTTGATTTCTAAGCAAAAAACCATATCTGTGGTGAAAAAACCCCTCACTAGCCAGATGACTTTTATAGTCAGATTTAAGTTCGCTTAGAGAATTGTACATCTTTACATCATAAAGTTCCACCTTTCCTATTATGGCACCAGTTCTCAGTTTTGTTTTATCAATACCTAATCTTTCACATGCATCTGTTTTCGCTTTGAGCGGTGCGTGAACTAGAAACTCACCTCTAAATTTTGTATTCCATGTTCTTAGCTCAATCGTTTTTTTGCCATTTATTATGAGATCAGCGTACGGCTGAGAAACTGAGAGGCATTTCATTCTAGTCTGTCCTTAAAACATTCAGTACGCGTTTTGGAATCTCGGTTAACCTACTTACTGCAAGAGTACGTTCGTAACCTAACCGTAACAGATTGTTTGCAATCACCGTAGCATCAGTTATGTCAGACCCAACTCCTATTGCAACCATCCTTATACCTACTAGCTTGAAATCTCTCATCATAGATCTAACAGAATCTGGATCTGATGGTTCACCATCTGTTAATGTCAAAAAGATATCAGGTTTCTTTGACTTCAGAGTTGGCAGTAACAGGGCATAAACTTCAGCCAAAGGCGTACTTCCGTTTGCCTTTATTTGTGCAAGTCGTTTTGCAGCAGTGTTATTCCATTTGAGATTTTCAGGTTTTATCAACCAACAAACAACCTGTTTTTGTTCAGTGTTAAAGGCGTAAACTGAAAATTTTACTTTCAAATACTCGAGAACTTCACAAAGAGCTAACGTAGCTTTCTTGTATTGTATTTCCTGTCCAGCTATACTTGATGAATGATCAAGAAGTATGACAATCTTAGTTTTAATCGCTAATTTCTTGTCTATGATGAAGGGATCATGGCCTTCCAAAAAAGTTTCTTCGTCAAACTCATCGCCAATTATTGCATGTTGTTCCTTCCAACCAGATTTCCATTCTTTGAATCTTGCCTTGAGATTGTTTATTAAATCTGCATCATAGATCTTTGTCTCATCTACATTTGTTAACTTGGGTATGCTTACTCCTATTACCTCACTACTTAATCCCTTATTCTCGCTTTTCTTTGCTTCCTCTAGAAGAACCTTAAATTCTTCAAATACTGGTTTACCCTCGAGAATCTTCTTAGGATCTAATTTACCAAAATCGTTTTCTCGATGTTTTGCTATCTTGTTTAGTGTCTTGGTAAAATCTTCTTCTGACATGGCGATTCCCGAAGTAATTTTTGGCATCGATATAGGAATGGTAAGGAGAGGATCAATTCCCAAGATCTTAATTATTTCAGAAACTTTCTTCTCTAACCAATCAGTTCCATATTTTTTCTCTATTGCCTCCTTTACCGATTCTGTGGCCAATTTACTTGCTCTTTGAATCTTTTCAAATGAATTAGGTGAAAGCTCTCCTTTTATATCGCCAAGGAGAAAGTGCTGAGCAAATCCTTCAACAATCCTAGCATTTCCATACAATGTATTTAGTAATGGTCTGTAGAGCCAAGCACAGCCATAAGTGAAGATTATCTCTTCATCCATTCCTTGCCAGTAAGCACGTCCAATAGTCTCAATTCTCCTAGTTTCCAATGTGTTAAGAATAAAACCAAAAGCATGATCATTACTCAAAATTTTACTAGAATGTCTTATTCGCATGGCTTCATACCAAAGAGCAGTTCTAAACTGTCGATATTTTTGAAAGTCTATTCCTTGATATCGTTCTAATGAGAACATCATAACTTTATTTTCTCGCAGATTAGATTGAATTTCTTTCTGGTCTGTGATACTTACTGTGACTTTTTCTTTTCCAGACCATCTTCTAACAAGAAACGTAGCGATTTCAAGTACTGTATCGTTTCTAAGACGTAGTGATTGCATCAATTACCAAACATCGAAGTTATGATATCGTTTACTTTCTGGTATTCCACACTCCCCCATTGGGCATATATGTTAGCAAAAACAATATCTGCTGCTTGCCTAGGTTTCATACCAGAATCAAGTACCTTGCCAAATGCAATGGTCTCGCGCAGACTTGGTGAATAATACAATTCCTCAACTGCTGCTGCTTGTCTTAAAATATTTGCCAACTTTATACCCTGTAGAATTTCCTTTTCATGTGAACTAGAAACGTACTTCTTCACTATTTTAAGTTCGATTTCTTCTGGAGGATAATCTAGTTTAATTCTTACTGGGAATCTGCTTAGTAATTGTGGGGGTAATTCTTTTGTACCAACATGTGATAATGGATTGATTGTTGCAATAACAAACCATCCATTGGCAGCCTCGATTAATTCTCCCCCTGCTTCCTTTAGAACAATTTGTCTTCTGTCATCTAATGCCTCGTCTAGTCGCAGTAAAACATCGGCCTCTGCAGCGTTTACCTCATCAAGGTAAAGCATGCTGCCCTCTTTCATTGATCGTATCAGAATACCATGTTCAAATCCTATTGCACCAGTATGTAACGTCTTGGATCCAATGAGATGACTTTCACGTGTTCTTAAACTGAAGTTAATTGACTCAAGCTTAGCTACCTTTCTTGTAGCAAACTCCCTCACTAAAGTAGTCTTACCAGTACCTTTAGGCCCTATAATCAGGACAAACAAATTGGATTCATACGCTTTGTCTAAAACTTCAAAGGAATTGTTCCAATCTATGTATAACGATTCTGTAAGCACAATAGGGTGTGGTTTCTCCTTAATTTAAAAATGTCTTATCTCTGGAATAAGGTCGCCAAGTTAATCTTAAAGAGAGTGAGTAATGTAACCAATGGAAAATAAAATTCTATATTCTTGTGGATTAGTAATTTGTCTAATTGTAACGTCTGGTATTTTGGTTCATATCAATGGAGAGCAATTCCAAATTCCAGCTTGGATTAAAAACATCGCAAGATGGTGGCACGAAGGAGCAATAGATGATTCAGAATTTGTGAAGGGAATCCAATATCTTATAGAAAACAAAATTATGGTCACACATGTTTCTAACACGAAAATAGTAAAAGAAAACAAGATACCATTCTGGGTAAAAAATAATGCTGGTTGGTGGGCCAATGGTATTATTTCCGATAATGATTTTGTATCAGCTATTCAATATCTTATCAATTCTGGAGTAATAGTGATAAATTCTGATCTAAATTCAACAGGAAATAATCCAGAAACTCAATGTGATAGATTCACTACTCCTGCAGAAAAAGAGACATGTATGAAGCAAATTGAATATGATGCCAAGATCAAAAGCGCTATCGAGGAAGCTACCAAGCATGCTATTGGGCCAGTTACCTTCTATTATGTAAACAGCGAATCACAGACGGCAGATGATGGAAAAATGTTATTAACTATCCATTTAGTCGTTGAAAATAGTGGCAATCAAGAAATAACAATGACATGCCTGCGACAAGACTCGTGCAATTATGCATTAAGTGATGGACAAAAGGAAATTCCTTATGCTACTAATACTCTTGTATACGGCAGTCTTACCTTGCCCGCAAAGACTCCTAAATTAGTAGATTGGACATTTTATGGTATCTTTGACACTTCGAAGGACTATTCATTTTTGATAAAAGAGCCTTGGGGAACTGGTTCTATACCAATAAAAATTCGTTAATGAATATCTTAAAAGTGAAAAGCCTAGTTTCCTAATTTTGCGTATGACTCGTCTAGAATATGATGAAGGGTTCTATGCCATGCTTCGTAACCATCTGGTGTTTTTGGGAAATCATGATAATGCTCTGTTAAAATCTTGTTTTGCTGAGCAGTAAATCTTAATCCATCCGCTAATTTCTTGTTTAATGCTCCTCTTATCATCATTCCTAGCTTTCCAACTGTCCCAAAGTCAGGATGTTCTCCTTTACTAATTGCATCTACATCCAACTTTGACAAAAAGTGTTTCATTCCATAGTTTATCTGCTCGTTTGTTAAAGTTTGAAGTAATCTCCTAAAGATTTCAAGTCCTGCTGTTTTGTAGCCGTAATCATTGATGAAATCTATATTATATTGCCACAATGTACCCTCACTAACATCTCCAGATTCTATTGCTTCGACGGCATTCTTACCAATAATTGTGGCTGCAACAATGGCAGGACCAATGCCTCCTGCATCCAATGGTTTTGGCATCCAGGCAGAATCTCCAACCAACATGTATCCATTTGCAACTAGGCAGTCATTTTGTCTTCTCACTGAAACTTGCCAGTTGCCGGTTGCATTGATGGAATCACTAGAGTCATCAGATAATCTTGGGTTTTTCAGCGCACTGTTTATCTTAACGTAATCATTTATCAATTTGGTTACATCATCACTCTTTCCAAGTCTTTCGTTTCTTTTTTGCAGCTCTTTTTGCTGTACTCCAAGTCCAATATTGACCTTGTTTTGGCCCTTGGGAAAAACCCAACCATATCCACCAGGAGCTATGTCTTGGTCTAAATGTATGATGCAATAGTCTGGATCAAAATCAGTTTTGTCGTCTATACCATGTTCAAATTTCATGATATGTCTTCCCGTAGATTCAAGATCATCACGATCAATCTTTTTCTCGATTTTGGAGCTTATGGATAGGCCATTACGTAGCATCGAGGTGACACCTGTAGCGTCAATGACTATTTTTGCAGTTTTTTTGAACGGCTCATTAGTAAGTAGGTTTGTTCCTTCTACGCCAATAACTGTTCCATTCTCATATGACAGATTCCTTAAAGCAACTGAATATTGCATGTTTACGCCCATCTTCTTTGCGTCACGAAGTTGGCGTTGCGGAAGCTCTTGCCTGTTTAACATAAAACCATCACCATCAAAGGGGATTGATGTCTCTCTATCAGGTGAAAATGCCATTACTCCCTTGACAGGATGTTCGATCTCAGGTTTGCCCCAAGATATTTTGATTCTCTCTGTCATGTAATCAACAGTATTCTTGCCAACGGCGTCTCCACAAATCCATCCATTTATCGTCTTTTTACCAAGGGTAGGTTCTTGGTTTCTATCTATTACTAGAATTGATAATTTTTGATTGGAATAATATGACGCTGACTGAGCTGCAATCATTCCAGCTAAACCTCCACCAGCCACTATGATGTCGTAATCGGTTTTCACAGCCAAAAAACAGGATCTACTCTATTTAAAAGAACCGTATGAAACTGGATCAGGTATTTTGGGTCGGTTCGTCGCGGCTTCTTCACAGCTAATGCTCAGACTGGAGCGGCAAAATATTACCTCATTCCCTTTTGTTTTAAGTGTGCGAATACTATTAAACCATACTTCAAAGAATCTGGAATTATTATTCAGTCTTGAGCAGTTTCGTATATGTTTTTGTTAGTTCATCCTTTTTGTAAATTGGAGTCTTTATCCTGATCTTTACTGCATTATTTTGTTGTAAACTAACCACTCCTCTTACAAGATCGTTTTTACCAACTCTTAGAAACAGAGCTGAATCCTCAAAATACATGTTAATGTTATCTAATAGATCATCCATCTGAGATTTTGAAACTCTAGAAACAAGATTCTCGACAAAATCCTCAGCTCGTTTTTTTGTAAGCATGGTCTTCGCAAGAAAGATTGGATTTCCATAATGTCCCAGAATTCTTTCTTGAGAAAACTCGCCTTCTTGTATCTGAAACAACTTAAACATTGGCTCAAAGATTTTTTTGCTATCCTCTGTAGCATGAAATATAATTTCTACTGTTACTTCCAGCTGTTTTGCCATCATCTTATTTTGATATCTTGATTGCCGATTAAATTTATTTAGCCTGCAATAAGGCAATTTCTGCCTCTGCAGTCCTTATAAGTTTGGCCTTCTCTATGCCAACGTGTCTTACATGAATTACCTTCTTAACTGCTGCCAAGATGTCTGAATTTATCTTTCCAAATGCTGTGGCTTGGATAAACTGATCTATTGTCATTTCAGGGATTGTCTTTACCATGACGTCTTTAGCAATTAATCTTAATGCATGTTTTCTTGATGTATTCAACTTCTTCTGAGTCAAGGCTATGATCTTGATTCTGAAAAGATATCCGTCTTTAGTTTTAAAATCAGCTATGAAATTAATTAATGAAGAGCCGCGTCTTACAAGACTTCGAAGAAACTCCTTTGCGTATTCGTATCGCTTGAAAATCGAGGTCGCCGTCTCGCCTTCTACCTTGTTTACTTGAAAATACAACTTGAATTGATGTTGAGAAGGGTCTCCTTTTACAATATCAAACAAAGTTACTTCTACTACTCTGCCTACTGCACTTTGGTCATCAGTAATTGGAACATATGCAATAGGTACGTTGTTAAAGGCAGGAGGAGCAAGAACAGTAACCCATTTCTTTTCTCTCCATTTGTCTTTTACTCTTGCTGTCTTTTGGCGAGCCAACTATGATCGACCTTTGAAGCCAAAATATAAGTTATATCAATACTTTTCAATCCTACAATTTTCTACCCAACACACAGCCTTCAACAGAAATACCGAAAGATATAGAGGCGTGCGGAGCTTTTTAGATATAGCATGAATCACATGATTTTTGGGGTAATCTGATGACAACCAACATTCCATTTATTGCAGATGAGTTTCGAGGTAAACGTGTTCTTGTTACTGGTGGTACCCAAGGGATGGGTAAAGCCATCGTCAGTCGGATTTTGCGCGGTGGAGCAAAGGTCATCACTACCGCACGAAATATTCCGACTAACAATAAAGAGACTGAATTGATATTCGTTCAAGCTGATATCAGTACGGCCGAGGGCTGCACAAAAGTAATCAAGGAGACCCTTTCGCGTTTTGGCGGTGTTGATATTCTCGTGAACGTCGTAGGAGGCTCGTCTGCACCCAGTGGAGGCTTTGCCTTTTTAAATGATGAGCAGTGGCAGAAAGAATTGAATTTGAATCTTTTACCTTCAGTTCGGCTGGATCGCGGATTACTGCCATCCATGCTCAAACAAGGTTCTGGCGTCATTATCCATATCTCGTCGATCCAGAGAAGCCTTCCGCTTTTTGAAGCAACTTTAGCTTATGCAGCGGCAAAGGCAGCATTATCAAATTACAGCAAGGGACTATCAAAAGAGGTGGGCCCTAAAGGAGTTCGTGTCAACACCATTGCTCCTGGATTCATTGAGACCTCTGCTGCTCAAGCACTTATTGAGCGCTTAGCCAAGCAAGCTGGAACTGATATGGATACAGCGCGACAGCAATTGATGAAGTCTCTTGGAGGTATTCCAATCGGGCGTCCGGGACGTCCAGACGAAGTCGCTGAGCTTGTGGCGTTTCTCGTTTCCGATCGAGCTTCATCGATCAATGGAAGCGAATACGTTATTGACGGAGGCACAATCCCGACTGTCTGAGCGAAACTAGGAAAGTAAGTATTGGGATGCTGATGGAAACCATAAAATGTGTATATTATAAGTTGTACGACATTTTAGATTGTGCTAGCACCAACATACTTCTGTAAAACCTTTGGAACAGCAACATGACCATCCTTTGTTTGAAAGTTTTCCATTATGGCAACCATTGTCCTAGTAGTAGCTACCAAAGTACTGTTCAGTGTATGAAGATACTGTGGTTGTTCATCAGTCCTATCCCTAAATCTTATCTTTAATCTTCTAGCTTGAAAGTCAAGGCAGTTGGAACAAGAAACTATCTCGCGATAGCTGTTCTGTCCAGCTATCCATGCTTCAAGATCATACGTTTTAGCAGAAACTTTTCCCAAATCGCTGCTAGAAAGTAGCATTATTCTATACGGCAATTCAATTTTTTGATAGAACTCTTCCACTAAGGATAACAATCTTTCGTGTTCATTCCAAGATTCTTCAGGACGTGAGAAGATAAACTGCTCCACTTTGTCGAACTGATGAACTCGAAATATTCCCTTTTGGTCTCTACCATGCGCTCCAGCTTCCTTCCTAAAACATGGACTGATCCCAGCATATCTAAGAGGCAGATTTTTTCCATCGATTATCTCGTCTGAATGCATTGAGGCCACAGCATGTTCAGACGTTCCAATAAGATAGAGATCCTCTCCCTCTACCTTGTAAATCACATCTTCAAAATCTTGAGCAATTATCGCACCTTCCATTGAGCTCCTGTTTATCAAATATGGTGTCTGTACGAGTGTGTAATTTTTATCAGATAAGAAATCAAGGGAAAACTGTATTAATGATTGATTCAGCTTGACAAGCTTATTTTTGAGATAATAAAATCTAGCTCCAGCAACCTTGGCCGCTCTTTCTAAATCTACAAGATCAAGACTTTGTGTTAGCTCTATATGATCTCTAATCTTGAAATCAAAAATTGGGGGCTTTTCCCATTTTTTTATTTCCTTGTTTGCATTCACATCCCTTCCGATAGGAACAGAATCATGAATCAAGTTAGGTAATGATAAGGAAAGTTTTGTATAGAGTTCGTCTGCCTTGATCTGTGTTCCTTCCAATTTGCTAAGCTCTTCAGATACTGATTGCATCTGTTCAATGAGTTTGGTTGCGTCTCCATTTGCTTTCTTTTTTCTTGCAACCTCTAAGGATATTTCATTTCTTTTTTTTCTAAGCTCGTCTGTTTTTATGATCAAGTCTCTTCTTTCCTTATCTATTTTTATTAGTTGATCAAGAGGAAAGTCAACTGCTCTAGCCTCTAACATCTTTCTTATCTTATCGGGGTTGTCACGAAGGAGTTTTGGATCAAGCATTAGTTAGTCACTTTAAGTATAACTTGGGTTTGTTCAAGAACTTCATCAATAGTAGAAATCAGTGTTCGTATATTTCCTTTACCTTCGAAGATAAACACTAAAGTGGTTCCAACATGCTCTATTCTAAAAGAAAGATCTTTTGGAAAATCTACGTTATCAGGTTCCAAAGCTTTTCTGATAGCTTCCGCTTTTTTCTCTGACAGATTATTTAGAAACACTTGAACTTTGCATTCTAGAGACATTTTCTTCCAAGTAATCTAGAAATTCGTCTAATTTGTCTTTAGTAATTCTAGCTCCAGCTGCTGCGTTATGTCCGCCCCCAACACCAGAGACTCTTGCTGCACAATCACGCATCAGCAATCCCAAGTTTACCTCCGATTTGCATCCTGTTGATTTGCGAGATGAGAACTTGATTGTGCCTTCTTCACCATTTGTCCTAAGTATGATTATTTTGCCTGCATTCTTCTGTGAACCACCTAGTAGCGAAGATACTGCACCTGTCATGTTTTCTGGTACAAGCCCTTCGCCATTTACAAGAACGTAGGAACCATTGTCTGTGATCCTCCATCTCTCGCTTGAAAGTGTATTCATATAATTTCTCAAGAAGGTTCTATATTCTACCAATATGTTCTCACCTTCTTGCAACATCTTTGTTCTATCGCCCATACAGATTGCAACTCCGACACCAGCCTTGCGAATTCTTCCACATGAATTTAACATGGTTGAAAACTCTCTGGCATCTCGCAAAAAGCTTCTCTTGTCTTCACCTAAGAGTGTATATGTATATCCAATAAGTTCGTCAACTATATCAGTTGCGTTTTTACTAGGTATGAATTTAGATATAGTTTGAAGAAGAATTCGCTTTTCATCTTCTGTTAGTTCTGCTGGAACACGCCATCTACTTCCTTCTTTTAATTTTATTCCTGATGAATTTAGTAATGAAAGACATGCGTCACGATTCCAGGTAAGGCCTTCTATGAAAGGTTGTGAAGTAAATGCAAGGGCGTCAGTAAGAGGTCTCGTCTCCCTACCACCAAGTAAAATATCTAGATCAATTTCTAATTGATTGTTCTTTTTTGCCGTAGCAGCAATTTCGAGATTAATTCCGGTAAATGATTTCTTTTCTCCCTGATCCTGTCTATCTCCCAATGCTGCAACTACTGCAATCCATGCCAAATCAGTATTTTCTTTATGAAGAGCTTTTGAAACGAGATATGCCATACCACCTGCTGAAACATCTAGGCCACCATCTATATCGTATTTCCAAGCATTGATGACTCTTTCATTGTCAAATTCTTCCTGTGGAATTTGGTGATGATCAACTGCTATCCAATTATTATCTAAAACATTATCAAGATACTTTGCAAAACCACCCCCAAGATCAGTTATGATATGAAATTGTCTCGAGTCATTTTTGAGCTTGTCAATTAAATTCTTACTAAACTCATTTACAGTTTTGAGAGTACACTTGGCACCTGATCTGATAAGAGACTTGGTTACTATACTTCCAGAGGTAATTCCATCGCAATCAAGATGAGTTATTACAGAAATATTTTTTCCCGCTCTTATGCAATCAGAAGCCTTATCATGAAAATAGGATAATGCTAGATCAAGCTTGGTCATTACTCAAGTTGAGCGATGACTGCCTTATATTTCCAAGTTTTAGGGATGCGACCAATCTCTTTGTAATATGAAGATAGCCTGTGAACTTTAGCTTCTAAGAGTTCAAGCGATCTGACATTTCTTCTGTCTGATTTGTTAGCCCTTAGGTGTTTCTGTAATCCAAGCGATTTTGTGACCAAGTTGTTGAGGTCTTCAGGCATATCTGGCTTGACTCCCTTTTGTTCAAGAATCTCAGTTACGGATTTTTTGACAATCTGTCGGGTAAGTGGAATTGCGTATTGATCACGCAACTTTATTCCAATCTCGCTTGGCTTAAGACCCTCTTTTGCGTATTTTACTACAAGTTCTTCTACTTCGTCAGAAGTTTGCTTCACCCAAGTGGGGGCACTAGGAGTAACAGGTCTTATCGAATGTGACTTGCCGTGTCTATGTGAATGAACTCGTCCCACGACCCGCTAACTTTCTAAGGAAACATAAATGTTACTTGGCAGCTCCAACCTTGAAACCTACATAAAAGTTAAATAGCAATAGACTTGATTCTCAGATAGGTGCTAAATATGAAAAAACCAATAATTATTGGAACCGTACTGTTGGCTCTCTTTGTAGCCTCATCATTTGCTCCATTAGCTGCGGCTCAGAACCCGGGTTATGGTGGAGGTAGTCAATCTACACTAGAAGAGGATCTAAAGCTAGCAAAAGCAAGACTTGTTGCAGTACAGAAGAATCCGCACGCAGGTTCTGGAACTCCATTCCTTGATGCAGGCGGTGTTATAGGTGCGTCAGTTATTGCAGGTGCAGTGTTTGGCGGAATTTTTGTAGCCTTCGTATGGCGAGCAAAGCAAGCGGAAAGAGCAAGACGGGCTCGTTAATTCTTCTCTTTTTCTTATTTTATTCTAAGCTCTCTAGCGTGTCTAATTCTTGAAACACTCACAGAAATGTATATATCGCACCTAAATTGTTTTGAATAATGATGAGTGCGATATTCGCTATGCTCGTAGGTATGCTGTCAAACTTTGCAGGTCAAATAGGACCGAACTATGACCCGCTCTTCTACGATGTGATGGTATACATATTTGCAACCATCATGTTCTCAGTATTCCTTCTCGGAGTCATT
>MNFB01000068.1 GCA_001917995.1 Thaumarchaeota archaeon 13_1_40CM_4_38_7
CAAACGCGCTTTTCATCATACCTAGTTATTTGTAGAAGAAGTAATTATCTAGGATGGAATTTTCGTCGAAAAATCTCTTCCACTTTGGAATTTCAATGGAAAAGTTTGAACCAATTACCTTGAGCACATCAAATGAAAAGGTTTCATTTGCTGAAGCATATAGCCGCTTTCGTTGGCATTGAGTAAATCTTGTAACGCGCTGTGCTATGCTTCAAGTATGGTGATAGAACTTCCAAGGCATCGTTGGATTATAACGTAGTGCAATGTCATAATGAGAGACATGCCAATTATTCTTTGGTTCCATTTATGCCATAATGTGGGATGATAATTTTTCATTAATTTGAATATGCTCTCCCTTTCTCCAACATGATATCGTTTGAATCGTCCCATCACGAATCTCATAGATAATCTCATGATCAACCATATATCTAGGAAGACGATTTACCGTAGAATTAGAAAGGTCTTCCACGATATTTAAAATAAAGTACCAAGTACTAGAACAATCTTGCATGGCAACTTAAGTAAATAAAGCACGCTATAACGTACCATGCTTGACCAATCAAAAGGAATCATGCCATTACTAGAGGGTCATGGTTATGATAAGGTAAGAAAGGGTCTGGTATCGGTGATGCTTGAAAAAGCTCTTTTGGATATAGGTGTTGGCACTTACTACAAAGTGATAGATGAACTAAAGAAAAGATACCAGTGCTATCTTCCGGATTGCTACGAACATCCAGAGTACCTCAATGACATACTCAAAGACTTGTATGGTAATTCCTATGGACACATGATAAAATCAATTACCAAAGGGCTAGAAGAATTTTCTTATCAAAAGCCTATAGCAAAATTCATCGAAACAGTACGAAAATAAAGCACTAAATTTTAATTTCTCTTTGAATTATTTTTCAGGTTCAGGGCGATGGCTTAATTCTATATCTTAAAGACAATGAAATTGGTATTCCAAACGGCGAACAAATTTTACCGGTCACAAATGACTGTGATTTAATGGATCCTATCTTTGAGACCTTCTTGAATTTTTATGGCGCTAGTTGGACAAACTGTCTCACATGCTAGACAGTATATGCACGCTTTTTCTGCAAAAGGATCAGACTTGTCATACTCGTTTAAATTATTACCAGGACCGTTTGAAGTTGGGCCTTCTTGTGGTTTGAGATTCCAGCCAAAAACCAGAACTGGGCACGCACTTAGGCAAGCTCCGTCGGCTATACAAAGATCAAAATCAACGGCTACATTTGTTCCATGGATTCCAAGATAGCCCTTTTCTGATACGTGTTTTTCAATAATTTCTTGGTCATGTGAATTTATGCCAGTAAAATCAAGGTCTCTTTGAACTCCTTCGCCCCAAATATCATGGCTCTCCCCTGATACCTGATTCTTGTGCTGGTCTGGTTTTCTTGGCAACGTTTTGTAAAAGTCTGGATCAATAGGCATGCTCCATACTCTTCTTAATACCATTTAACACTATTCATGGTTCGTCCTGTATTTTGGAATATTAGTCACAGACTTGATATTGCCATCATGATACAGTATTTTGTCTTGTACATTTTGCATATGATCTACATGTGGCAGAAAATTCAGTGACACAAAAATAAATTATTCTATAACATTATTCGGGAGTGATCTTTAGGAAAAATATTCTATCTTAAGTAGCAAGGCGTAACAGGACACACTGACAAAGATTCTTCAATGACTTGATCTATTATGATACTACAGGAGAAGGTGAACTGAAAATGATGACATGGTATTCGCATTTGATTCAAAAAGGAAGTCACATAATAGGAATTTATCCTAACGAAGAAACAAAGCTTGATGCTGCCCTTGAATTTCTAAAAGACGGGTTATTTCGTAACGAAAGTGTAATGCTGATAACTGATTCAATGTCCAAGGGAAAAATAGTAAAGAAGATGACAAACCAATGGAATTTTGACACTGAGAAGCTTGTCGCAACAAATGATATTATTGTAAAAAATGTTTCCGAATGGTACTTTGAAAACGGCAAGCCAGACTCCAAGAAAATAAAGGAACAATGGTTCAAGTTGGTAAATCGCCTACTGGACGAGGGCAGAAGCGGCGTTCGCGTCTTTGAAGACACTAGGCCGTTTTTTAAGCGAGGATTAGCAAGGGAGCTGGTTGATTATGAATCAACACTAGAGCAAAGATTTGATTTGCCTTTGACTGCTGTCTGCGCCTATGAATATCAAGACATAGACACACTTAGCCCCAAGCAGTTTTCTGTACTAAAAGAGCACCACGGTCTTGTATGGGCCTAAGTTTGATTAATCAAATGGCACAAGAGTATACGCTGGAACTGGATTCGTTGTGTAATACTGTACTAAATGTTAACGAAAATATCCAGGCAGTCTCAGTTATCAACAAACAAGGAAGGGCGGTACACAAGATAGCTCGCACGGGAACCGGTCTGCCCATGCAGGAGCAAGAAAATGAGATGCTCTTGATGCAGGCTGCTATAACCATATCCATGGGAAGAGATTTTGACGAGCCTCTGGGTGAGATTGGATATGTCCATGTGGAAAGAAAGAACCTCTCACTATTCTCGTTTCCAATAGGTGACTATATCGTTCTTGTAACAAGCAAGGCTGCTATCGGTTCTATATCACTTGCCAGAAAAGTAGCTACTGCAGTTAGAAGATATAAGATCCTACCTTGAACCTGTACGATACCAAAAGCATCATCTGCTCAAAATGCAACAGGTTCATAGGTGAAATAGAGTACGACGCTGTGGTTACCCTTCCAAAATGTGGACGATGTGCCAATCCCATGCCAGAAGGGGATGACAAGGTTGCCTATACCGAGACTAGGATCAATGGCACACGAAAAGAGATTTATGCTCTGGATGCAGCGACCTAGAGATTGAGCTATAGAACGGCAGCGTAAATTCCAAGCTTCGGCTAGAGGGGAGCTGGCCGTCAGTAAATACATCATAATACATAGAGACTAGGCTACGTGATTTTTTATTTTGCGCCCTTCACGCACGAAAATATGAGAGATATTGCGAATGATTCCAGCTCTAAATTATGTAAACGGATTGATCAAAACAATTGATACTGCCAATTATAATTTCAAATCAAAATGGAACGAAATGAAAACAAGCCTTTTTCTGGCAGTACTAATGGTATCAATGGCGTTACTAATCCATACGGTATCAGCACAGGTACAAATGGGAAGCCTGGTTGTTACCGTAAAACCGGAAAAAAGCTTTGTTGAATCAGGCCAGATTCCTGTTCTGGTTGGGAATGTTACAGACCAGGCAGGCAAACCAGTACCAAGTGCCCAAGTCTATGTCAGCACTTCACTTGGAATTTCTAGTCTTTCTACTGATACTAGCGGCAAATTCAGATACCAATATCCAAGCCCTCTTGGGCCTGCACAATACCTGGTAAATGTCCATGCACAAAAAGCCAGTTATGGAACTGGTCTTTCCAGTACGACATTTTTTGTTAAAGGTGCACACTTGGTATCAGCTCTGCAGTATAATTCCAAGACTGTGTCAGATGATAAGATAAGTCAAGATCCTGTAGCATCTAAAATTCTCCAAAATATAGAGATTGCAAAAAGACAGCAAAATATACAGGAGGCAAAGCTAAAACAAATTGAACAAGAAAAGAAATTTGAAGAGGGGCAGCGCCAACTTGCGAACTCGCAGCTCCAAATTGACCTACAAGGGTGGTTTGCGCAATTAAATCCGTTTACGCCAAGAAATGCGTATGCTGCATTTGTTTCCCAGGTAAATCAAACTGTCCAGACGATTTTCTGGGGCCAGTTTAACTTTACAGAGCTGAAAACAAATTCTGGTCTTTCTGCCAAGACCCAGGTTCTTCAAAACGGCGGCAGCTCAGACCAGGCAAGAAAAGCATTCATCCAAAACGCCTCTAGCACTAGAGCCGAAGTAGTCCAAGTCAATAAAGACCTCAACATCAGGTATGGTCATGCCGATAATGCCACCCAGGCCAAGTTTGACAAGTATGGAAATTTGCCTAGATCCTAAAAGAATCTAGTTCATAAAAGAATCAAGCTCGGCATTTTTCAACCTGAACCGATTCAACAATTCTAGCTGTTGTGAGGAAAGACTAGATGATGATACCTGGATTAGCTGCAGGGCGTTTTCTACTGCGTTTCCACCATAATGATTATTAAAGTATCCATAAACTATTTTCGTCTTATCCTGTATCTTTTCTAATTTTTTTGCCAACTCTGAGATCTCTGGAATAGAATACTTGTAATCATACCAAATCTTCTTGCCCCTTCCGTGATACCTGATAAAAGCCCACTCTGTTGTGGTATCAAAGTCTAGCTCAAGCGGAGAATCTGTCGTCACAGATGAGATTTTATATTTTTCAAGCAGATTATACGTTCCTTTTTTCTCCCAAGTCTTATTTCTAAATTCTACTGCAAATGATATGTTATTAGGCAGGATTTGAAAAAATTCTTCCAAAGACTTTTCCGATTTATCCGTAAAGGATGGAGCAAGCTGTATCAGAACAGCACCAAGCTTGCCTGCATCAGATAATGGTTTTATCAATTGCAAAAATTGTGTCAGATCGGATTCGGAGTTTTCAAGCCTTTTTTTATGAGTTATGATTTGTGGTAACTTGGCACAGAATCTAAAGCCAACAGGAGTGTTTCTTATCCACCCTGATACTATCTCCTTTTTTGGAATAGCGTAAAAGGTTGAATCTATCTCAACTGAACTGAAAACTGAAGAATAGTACTTGAGTTTTGGTGTGCCTCTGGTCTCATACACTGGACCTACCCATTCGTCGTATGACCAACCAGACGTTCCAAGAAATGTTTTACTCATGTTACGGTATCATCCTGGACTAAATAACAAGAACTACTTCAAAGATGTATTCACTAAGAAACCTTATAATCAAGATCTCGCTTGCCAAGTTGAACATGGCAGAGCTGCCTATATCTGAGCTAATTAACTTGGCAGGGGCAATTGGAATAATAGCGACATTGTTTGTGATTTTCTACTTCTCAAGGAAGGAAATGAAAAGTATTGCGGTAGATATCGAAACTAGCGTTCTCAATGATTTGGATGAAAAGATACATGCCATGTCTGAGATGCTGGTTCATCGTCCAGAGCTAGTGAAAGTACTTGACAAGAATCAATCAAGCATCTCCCCAGAGCAGGATTTTGCATATTATGTTCTGTACACGTGCGCTCATGCATTTCATATGCGCCAGAGAAAGGTTCTAAGCGACAATGAATGGGCAGGATGGCTGCGATGGATGAAAAGTGCTTTTTCTGAAGGGACAATAAGTGAATACTGGGGAAAGAGCATCAACCCCGAGAAATGGTTCGACCCAGCGTTTCAAGATTTTATCGATAACGAAATAATCAAGGGCAATAAAGTATAGATCTTGCCCAGGTCAGTGTGTCAGTCTTATAGCATGCCGTCATTGAACTTGATACTAGCATGACTTCCATCACAGAATGGTTTGTTCTGTGAAGCGCCACAGCGGCAAAGTGTTACACGATTACGGGTTTCATAGCGCGTACCATCATGGGACTTGATTGTTACCCCTCCGCGCACCCAAAGCGGACCGCTGCATTTCATTGTGGGGTCTTCAATTATAGCAACAGATGGCGCCAACTTGCGTTCAATCTCTTTGCCAGTCTTCTTGTCATGTATGGTTAGTCTGCCAGATGGACAATGCATAGCTTCGCGTATAACCAGATCACGGATTTTGGGATCATCTGTCTTTTCAATCAGACTCCAGATCTTACCTTCGGGATCACAAAAGCGCGCAAAAGCACAAAGATTTTCGGCATCACTTAGTTGTAGTGTTGGCCCATTCATGGTTTGGGCTTGTTTGGCATACGGTTCTTTGGATGCAGTTTCTTTCCCGTTGAAACGTATCTTTGTATGGGCGCCATCACAAAACGGCTTGTTTTCAGAATGGCCGCAACGACATAGATAATACTCCGGTTTTGTTTCAAATTTTTTGCCTTGTTTCCAATCCCACGAAAAGCCATCTTTGTTGTTTGTAATTACTTCAACTGTAAGAGGAATGTCTCCTGAAACTACACAAGGGCCATTATTACTTATTACAATCTTTTTTTCTTTTGAATTGTTCATGGAATCATATCCTTATGAGAAACAAACTATAATAATTCTCTGTATCAGATTCTCACAGGTTTGAACCCGAAGATTGAGTCCTGTAAGACTCAAATAAACAGACTTAAGTGGGCCCGATGGGACTGGAGCACCATCATGGTCTAATTTTAGACCCACTTTTGTAGAAAAATCAAACTTTGTCTTCCTTTTTCGTTTTATGATTTTGTTTGGAAGCATTCTCACGAATAAGATGAGAAATACGTGGGAGATCTTTTCCCATATGAAACGAAATAGCATATTGTTCTATGGCAAGATCTGCTTTTGTTATGCGTTCATGTTGGCGTAAATGTTCAGTCCAAGATTCTGAAGTAAACATCTCAACATATCGACTTGGATTTTCAATATCATGAAACAATTCCCAATTGATTGCGCCATCACGCAATCTTAGAGAACGCACTTTCTTCATTGCAGATTCAAACTCATGTGAACGTGCTGGATCAATCTGAAACTCTATCTCTACTAATACAGATCCTCCCTCATGTTCATCAATGTCAACCATCACACGTGGCATAGACCAATGCATCGATGGAGTCATGTCTACATCGGTGAGTGGCTTTAGTTTGTAAAGAGTTGAGGTAACAAGACCAATTACTATTCCAATAGATGCGGCAAGCAATGCGGTTGGAATTCCCCAGATTTCTGCAACAATTCCCCATACGATACTACCAATAGCTACTCCGCCCCAGTATATCATCTGATGAACTGAAACTACTCGTGTCCTTACCCATGATGCTACAGAATTGTATGCAACAAAATTCAAGCTAGATGTTATAATAATCAAGGCAGTTCCAACTGCAAATATTCCAATAAACACGATGATGATTTCATGCTGGAACGACAAGACTGCCATTGCAACCGCATACAAAATTGTTGCGCTTGTTACGCGCTTTTCTATTGAGATCTTTTTTATCCGTGGCACTATTACCACCCCGCTGATCATTCCTCCTATGCCAAACGCGCCAATCAGAATTCCAAAAAGAATTGAGTTCGAACCTGCTTCATTACGAGCCAAGAGAGGCAAAAGTGATACCAACGCACTGCCACAAATTGTTAATGAAAAGTCACGAACAAAGAGTGCGCGTACATGCAATGAATGACGCATGTAACGCAAACCTGTACGAATAGCTCCAATTACTTGTTCAGGTGGGAGAAGTTTACGTTCTGGCTGTTTGCGCCATCTGTGAAGAAAAACTATTATTCCAACAAAGGAAAGTGCATTTAGCATAAACACGGCCCATGGCCCTGCTGCAGCAACTACCAAACCGCCAAGAAGAGGGCCAACTGCAAGTCCAATGTAAATTGCCACACTAAACAAAGTCATTGCAGCAAGAGCTTTTTTCCTTGGTACAAGATCAGTTTGAATTACGATATTTACAGGTAAGCTCATTGCATTACCCAAGCCAAGCAAGAAAGTAAACACAACAAGAATTGAAGATGTTGTAAAACCTCCAAAGGTGAGGATACTTAAGATTGCAGCTACTGCAAGTGAAAAGTATTGTGTGCCAAGGAAGAGCTTGCGTCTGTCAACGATATCGGCAAGAGCTCCTGCCGGAAGTGCGAGTAGAAATATCGACAAGCTTGTAGCCATTTGTAAAAGCGCCACAATGAAAGGAGATGGGGAAAGAGATGTTATCAGCCAGCCAGATCCAACAGTTTGCATGGCGGCACCTATGTCTGACGCAAACATTGTAACCCATAGAAATCGATATAGAGTGTTTTTTAGAGGACTCTCTGACGCAGAATTTGTACCACTACTCACGTAATATCACACATAAACAATATTCCTTTAATCAAATGTATAAATTAGTCCATTCCAATTTTTTACTTTGATTTCGATCGTTTAATTTCAGCAATATTTTCGACAAGTCACCACCGCTCTTTTTGAATTGCTCTTCTTGGTTTTTGTCTTTCAACTTACCATTTCCTCACTTGATAACTAAATCATCACTTTCTCCTTTTATAGTTGATAACCGTATTGACTATAATGAGTTTGGGAGATATTTTATAATGCGTGCAGCTGTTGTTCCAAAAATTAATGGAAAATGGGAGATAAAAGAAGTCCCTACTCCAAAACCAAGTACAAATCAAGTTTTGATAAGAATCCATGCTAGTGGTCTTTGTTATACCGATGTCCATATAACAAAAGGTGAATTACCTATGCCAATTGAATTCCCAAGAACAATAGGCCATGAACCTGTTGGTGAAATTGTTGAGATTGGAGAAGGTGTAACTACCCGTAGAATCGGAGATAGAGTGGGTGTTCCATGGCTGCAAGCATCCTGTGGAAGATGCGAATGGTGTGAACGGGGCAAGCAGTTATTTTGTCAGCAACAAATAGGAACTGGAATTGGAACTCAAGGCAGTCATGCTGAATACATGTTAGCATATGTTGATTCCACCATGCTTCTTCCAAAAGAAATAACATACGAACAGGCAGCTCCAGTCTTCTGTGCTGGCTATACAGTATACAGTGGTCTTAGACACGCAGATCCTAAGCCTCATGAAAAAATCGCAATCCTCGGAATAGGAGGACTGGGACATCTTGGCCTTCAGTATTCTAAGGCATGTGGTTTTGAAACCATTGCAATTACTCATTCAAAGGACAAGGAAGATCTTTGTTATAAGATGGGAGCTGATTTGGTGGTAAAGAACGCAGAAGAGCTAAAAAATAACGGAGGTGCAGATGTGATACTTGCAACAAGTAACTCCAGTCAGGCGGCAAGCGAGGCAATATCTGGCCTCAGACCAGATGGTAGAATGATGATAATTGGATTTGAGAATAAGCCCATTCAGGTACCACCAATGATCCTAATGACTCGTGCTAAGATAATGGGTTCTCAACAAAATTCACGTGAATATCTTTACGAGGCATTAGACTATGTAGCAAAAGGTAAAGTCAAGGTAATTACTGAAACCTATAGCTTGGATGATATTGGACAGGCATATGACAGAGTAGCTGCTGGCAAGGTTAGATTTCGTGCGGTAATAAAAAATTAGTTGTTTCAGCGGTTATAACTAATGCTATTCTCTTCCAGCTGCAAAGGGATTTGAATTAATTTTCCGTTTCTATTGATTGTCACTGTAATACTATTTCCAACTTGTTTTTTATGGATGTATTCTGAGATTTCAGCAGGTTCCTCAACCTTGTTTTTGTCTATTTCTTCTATGATGTCTCCCTTTCTCATACCAGCATTGTCAGCAGGGCTAAAGGGCTCAATTTGTATTACAAGTGCACCGTTGCTTACAGGCAATCTATAGTATCTTGCCAAGCTGCGAGTAATTTTCATGGATGTTATTCCAATCCACGGTCTCCTAACACGACCCTTCTCAACGAGTTCCTTTAAGATTGCTTTTGCGGTATTAATTGGAATGGCAAATCCTATTCCTTGTGCGTAAGGCATGTTTGCAGTATTAATTGCAACTACCTCGCCTATTGTATTTACTAGTGGTCCCCCAGAATTTCCAGGATTTATTGCGGCGTCTGTCTGGATCAATTCTAGCGTTCCATTTTCCGTTTGAATGCCTCTGTTAAGCGAGCTTACAATTCCCGATGTTACTGTTGGGCCTCCAGTAAAACCAAATGGATTTCCTACTGCAAGTACTATCTGACCAACCTTGAGATTGCTTGAATCGCCAAGCTTGGAAACTGGAATCTCTTCTTTTGTTTCTATTTTTATCACTGCCAAATCGGTTGGTGGATCCACTCCAACAACTTTTCCACTAAATACTCGGCCATCAGACAAGGTTACTCTCAGCCTCTCTGCGTCATCTATTACGTGATAATTGGTGAGGATGTAACCATCCTTATCAATTATTACTCCAGAGCCGACACCTTCCACAGGAAATACTCTAAATATCTGATCCTGAACCATTCTCACACTTGCAATGTTTACCACACTTTTGCTGATCTTTTCTACAGCTGCAACTAGAGCCTCTTCTGTCACAGGTATCATTTTGTTTGAACTTCCCCTTGAATTGATTGTAGAATTTTGTATCGTAATTGCATGTTGTTTATAAGAATCTATCAGATATTTTGACTAACTAATGAGAAACTGAGTCACATTGTTTGTAAAATTATATAGTTAAATTGACGTGACCGACTAGTACGAATCACAGTCAACTAATAGCGCAGATTTCATATTATTGGTAAGGAGTGATAAGAAAATTTGAAATTCTATATTGAATTTGAACCATGCAAAGAATGCAAGGCAATCATTTCGGAAATGTCAGAGAACACGGACGAAATCCAAACAGATGAAGGTTCTAAGAAATTTTTACGACACATAACATATAATCATAGTGAGATAGTACAAGCTATAATCAAGGATTTCCCAAAAGAAGCAAAAAAAGAAGATTTTCCTTGGTTCAAATAAAATCTTTCTAATCTTTTCAGTACTTTGGAACCAAAAAATCCTCCACCGGTGTTAACAGTACCTTTTTTTTGAAGTGGGACAAAAAATTCAGTTATTGGGTTTGTAATTACTCTTATCATGTAACGAAATTACTATACCCTTAAGTTGGTCTCTTATGAAAAACAACGTGCCTTGGCAGATGCAGAGATACGTCCTAGCAAGATTCATCACATATCTCTTTTTGGACTAAGACTTGCAATAGGTACGATCTTTATTGCAGTTGGCTTTATCAAATTTGATCCGGGCTTTGCCTCTTATTTGCTGCAGATGGGCCTTCCAACAAAAATGCAGTATCTTTTTGCGCTCGAGGAGTTTGTTCCTGGCATTTTGATAACGGTTGGTGTATTGACAAGAATTTCCGCATCCATTCTCTCGCTTGTGATGCTTGGCGTAATATTTTACATCGATAAGGCATCGCACTTTTTAGGTCCGGACGGCGTTGAGCTTCCAGTAATACTTCTTGCAGTCTCGCTTCTATTAATAACGACTGGTCCTGGTAGAATCTCCATATCACATCTAGTCAAAAAAATTCCACGGTTTCTACAGTGACCTACGGAAAATCTGGTGGCATCGTAAAAAGAATTGAACATTGTGACTCGTACTTGCAGGGAGCTAGCTATTATTATCTATCGCACGATAAACAAATAAAGAAGTCGTCTGAAATTATATGATGCAGCAAAAAAGTCTAAATTCTCCTGATGAAACAAGAACTTTTGACAAAGGAAAACTTGAGCTTGTCACCATTAATGGGGTAACGTTTGGACGAGCAACACTCGGTCCTGGCTGGAAGTGGTCAGAGAGTGTCAAGCCCATAGCAAAGACAAAAAGTTGTGAGTCGCCACATACTCAATACATTATATCAGGCAAATTGAAAATTATTATGGATAATGGACGAGAGGCAGTGCTTGGTGCTGGAGATGCAGCGGTGGTTCCACCAGGCCATGATGCATGGGTCATAGGAAATGAACCAGTGGTGCTCATTGATGTTACCGGCATGGTAAATTATGCGAGAGATAAGAAATAATTCAAACTTGAATTGGGTGCAGAACTGTGAAAGTACGAGTCTTACCAGATACCTGTTATTCGGTAGCTAATCGTATCAATTCAGAAATTTGCTTGCCTTTACCTTGAGAAAGTGCGTTTATTCCACCATTCAAACTTTCAGCTACAATTCCTTTGCCCGCAAGTACTTTGGCAACCATAAGCGAAGTATTTCCCATCATGCAAACAAGCAATGACTTGCCATCCGCTCCTCCCAATACGCTATCTAGTTCTTTAGGAATCTCTTGAGTTGCTAAAAGTTGCGCCACATCTCTTGCCTTTGGTACAGAGATCTTGCTTTGATCAACACCTAACGAATTTGCGATTAGCTTTATTCCTTCCTCGCGAGGAGTATACTGTGTGTGAATCCAGAGAACTCTCTTATAGTTGCCGATGTCTGAGACAGCTTCCTGTAGGCTAACCTGCAGGCGGTTTTGCTTCTCTGTCGTTGCCATGTTCTTTCTGTACTTTTGGATTCCATCAGCAATTATTACGACAAACTTTCCTCCATGACCAAAGTTTGCCATCTGCATCACCGCATAAAGCGCAAGAGCGCTGCTTTCCCCAATGTCGTGACCCTTTTCTACGAAAAACCTTAACAGACGTTTTGCCTGCGAAAAATCTACTTCATGTTGTCCAGCATACTGCTGGGGCTCGTAGAACTTTAAACCAGCCGCCTTGTCTTTTGTCCTTATTCCTGCAACATCTTGATTCTCAAGTGGAAAGACTACATGCAGCGACTTCTTTCCATATTTTTCCATCAGATATCTGCTCAGGCCACCGGAGGTGCCACCTGTACCAAAGGTGCAGACAATTCGAAATTCCCCAAGTGATTGGCCTTGTTCCCGCAATTGCTGGTCGAGTTCCGCGGCAGTCACAGTTCTATGTACCTCGATATTCAGCTCATTGTCGTACTGTTCTGGACAGAAACAGCCGTAGATCTTGGCAAGAAACTTTGCCAAGTTTATTATGTCCTGGCTTGCAAGAAGTGCTTCTACCTGGGAACTCGATCTATCGAAAATAGCAGGGTCAAACCCAAATTCAGAGAGCTGTGAGCGAATGTTTGCGGCGGTTGCTTTGGCAGCCAAGAGATTCGGGTTCTCCTTCATTCCCGGAGCAGGGCAGATGTCCATGTCAAGATTCATGGTACGTACTTTCTCGTTTCTCAACTCCTCAAAGACTCCCTCCTGAAGCTTTCTTGATACAAGGGTAACGACATCTACTCCAAGCTTTGCTATCTGCCCAAGAGCTATCCCAAAGTTACCCGAGGTTGCTTCAAATATTGTCTGCCCGCGTCTGAGCTTTCCTGTGATAATAGCATCATGTACTATGTGGACTGCCGGCCTTACTTTTATCGAGCCTGCAAGCAAGTTCGAATCAAACTTGCCGAAAACTTGCAGATCTAAATCAGCAAGATTTAGGCCGTACTCTTTTCTTGCACATTCCCTCAAATCTTCAGTAATATCAACTAGCGGTGTTGCATTGACGATCTTTGCTTCTCGTTTTTCTAAGTGTGGAACCTTACTCCATATCTCTCGCTCAAAATGCTCAAGTAGAATGCTGTCAATGTTAACCCCTTTATTTTCCTGCAACTTTTTCCCTGTGGTATCATATGCGATTACGTCTTATAAGACATATGATATCCTTCCAATGGTTTTGTGCTATTTTTGGGTATGTGATGGAATCATTCAAGATAACGATCAAGTTCAAATTCAGGGTCTCATGTAAAACACTTTTTCTGGTTGAACTTTGAGAATAACTCTTTT
>MNFB01000062.1 GCA_001917995.1 Thaumarchaeota archaeon 13_1_40CM_4_38_7
GAGCTATGATTATTCCAATAAGAATGATTTGTAGTTTTTTCGTAGTGTATCCAATCCAATTAAATTATGACCAAAATAATATCCTTTACGAAGCTTTGTTCATCATTACATAAATATACACACACGCCAGTTATCTTCTAGTGGTAAAGAAGCAGAAAAACAAGACTAAAAGCAAGTTTATTTCACGTGGTACTATCATAGGGATTGCAATAATCGTAGCAGCTGCAGTAGCTGGAGGATATTATCTTATGACTTCGACAATTCCGGTAAACGGTTCAAGCCCAGTATTTGCGACGCCTTCAAATATCTACATCAAGGCCATACATACAGACCAAGGATATGCATTTGATGAGCAATCTACAAGAAGTGGCAAGAAAACCATATCAGGAGTAAACATCGATCCCTCTATTCATATTGCAAAAGGCACTTTGGTCTCACTTCATGTAATAAACGAAGACAAGGATACGGGGTCAGACCAAGATTTGAACATTGACGCATTCAATGTTCATACAAAACACTTGAGATACTTTGAAGCTCAGACTATTAACTTTCTTGCAGACAAGGAAGGCAGCTATTCATACTATTCTACTATACATCCAGAGATGAAAGGAACTATAGTGGTGGATCCATAAGATATGAAATACAGTACATTTGGAAAACTATCGTATCTTGAAAATGAGGTAAATCTGCATCTTGATAGATGACAAAGAACGTAGATTTTCTAGAATTGATGTACTTGACATAATAGACAGCTTCATAGACAGGATATTAGAAATAAGACGAATACTTCTTGGGGTGTCTATTTCCGCTCTTATACTTGCTCCATTTGCAATAGGTCTATCTATTTTCCTAATAACACATCCTCGCTTCTTCAGTGTCCTTGAAAGAGAATACGAATTTGGTGCAATACTGAGCGTGTTACTTGGAGTAATCATCTCTGTTTCAGCGGTATGGATAGTTACAGGAATTAGACAACACATGGCTCTAAAATCATGGAATAAAAGATACCAAGAATATCTCAGGCAAAAAGACGAGATTAATAGAAAGATAACATCTGAATACGGCTTGGAACAAGACTAGGGATTCTCTTTTTTTTCGTCCAGTTTCTTCTTGCGCGGAAATACATTTTCATAGGGCTCCAAAATCGTCTTACAAAATTCTATTCCTTTTGATGTGGACTTGTAAATGGTAATAATGCGCTTTCCCAACGATTTTTCCATACGTATTATCAAACCATTTGCTTCTAATTCATCAAGTATTGGCTTGTGTTTTTTTAAATTTAATCCACAAAAACTCACAAGGGCAGTCTGGTTCATCTCACCATACTGGACTAGCATCAAGATGATGTCTTTTATAATGTAAATTCTATCGCGATAGCTGGAACCAGACATTTATCGTCTTCATCAAGTCTGTTCCATATAATCGCTAATTGTCATTATTCTATAATTAGATCCTAGAACGCTAATATCCTCTTGCAAAGATTACTTCTAACTGGCTTGGTTTTTTGCAGATAATACAGGGTGAGTTCGTACTTTTACCATCAAAAGGAATTACTCTAATATCTGCACCAGTTGATTCCTTGATAGTTTCTTCGCATTTCTGATCCCCGCACCATGGTGAGTACAGGAACATTCCTTTTTCTAACTCCTTTTTGAATTCCTCAAAATCCGTCACCTTCTTCGTTCTCTCCTTTAGGAGTATTTTCGCATTCTCAAATAGTGTCTTTTGTATCTCATTTAACACATTGATTATTCCAGCTTCCATGTTAATATCAAAAGTTAGATCTATCTTCTTTAGATCATCACGTCTCACTAGTACCATTTTGCCTTTTGCAAGATCTTTTGGACCGATCTCAATTCTAAGAGGCACGCCCTTCATTTCCCAATCATGGAACTTGTAACCAGGAGTAAATTCGTCTCTTGCATCAATTTTAATACGTAGGTTCTTTTTTTCTAGGATGTCTTTTATTTGCGTCGCTTTATTGAGAACTACTTCTTTGTCGGAAGCCGAATAATAGATTGGTACAATTACTACTTGGATAGGTGCAACACGTGGTGGCAAAACAAGTCCCTTGTCATCACCGTGAACCATTATGAGTGCACCAATGAGTCGCCAAGAGACTCCCCACGAAGTTTGCCAAGCAAAAGTCTCAACGTTTTGCTCATCAAGAAACTTTACATCAAATGGTTTTGAAAAGTTTTGACCAAGAAAATGTGATGTTCCCATCTGCAATGCTTTGCCATCGGGCATAATTGCTTCCATAGTAGTTGTGTATACAGCTCCCACGAACTTCTCTTTTTCACTCTTCTTACCTGTAATCACAGGTATGGCGAGTTCTTCTTCTATCGTTTTTTTATATATGTCAAGTATGGTCATAACTTCTTCCTCCGCCTCATCCTTTGTAGTATGTACCGTGTGACCTTCCTGCCATAGGAACTCTGAAGTTCTCAAGAAAGGCTTTGTAGATTTAATTTCTGCTCGCAAGGCTGTATTCCAGAAATTAATTTTGAGCGGCAAGTCCCTCCAACTCTTTATCCATTTGGAATACATAGAGTACGCAAGTGTTTCTGAGGTTGGTCTTAGCGCAAGACGGTCTCCTATTTCGGTGTCACCAGAATGAGTAACCCAGAATACCTCTGGAGTAAACCCAGCAAAGTGGCTTGCTTCCTTACGTAGTAAAGATTCAGGAATGAGAACTGGAAGAAAAGCGCTCTCGTGACCAGATGTCTTGAGTTTTTGATCAAGAGATGATTTGAGAGACTCCCAGATAGAATAACCATACGGTCTCAGTACAATTAGTCCTTTAACTGGAGCATAATCAGCAAGTTGTGCTTTGAGAACTACTTGTGTATACCACTCGCTAAAATTTTCGTTCTTTTTTACTGTGATTCCTATCTCTTTGCTCATTTCACATCATTTTGGCATTTGTCTTAATGAGCTTTCTGGTCTTTAGAGAGGGTCGCCCTTGCAAAGCACTTTGCCAGTGATTCTACTTTGAAAATTAGGGCATACAAAACATTGGACAAACCCAACTTCCGTTTTTAAGACAGGGCAATCAACGGATTCTTCTTTCATACGTTTTAGCATCTTAGGACTGACACCTTTTAACTTCAATTTTCCTTTGTCATCCATCATTCCTGATGCTTTGAGTTCTTCTTTGGTTTTGTCTGACAACTTGTACGGAGTTGTAGCAACTTTGATAGTAACTTCGTATTTGTGCGGAAGCTCGCCCATGCTTTTCATAAGGCGCGTTGAATATATTACTAGTGGTGAAATTCTACTAGATCGCTTAAGATTAATATAATCTGGTTTGTGTTTGAAAACAGAAACTGATGTTAGCAATTTTTGATGTGGAAGGTGTATTACTCGATGCAGAATTCCTTCCAACACTTGCAGAAAAAATCAACAAACAAGACGAGATCTGGGATATCACAAGAAAGGGCATAGAGGGAGTAATAAACTGGGAGGAAGGACTGAAGAAAAGAATCGAGATTCTCAGAGGAATCAGCTATGATACATGTAAAGAAGTTGCAGACTCACTAAAAATAATGACTGGGGCAAAAGAAGCGTGTCGTGCCTTGAAGGACGCAGGCTGGAAAATGATGGCAGTTTCTGGAGGATTTACAATAATGACTGATAGGCTGAAAGACGAACTTGATTTGGATTATGTCTTTGCTAATGAACTTATTTTTAAAGATGGCAAGCTTGACGGTGTCAAAATACACGTAAACTCGGACAAGGCCAAGTCGGCCATGATTAAAGTGAAAGAATGGAAAGAGGAAAAAAAGAATACTATAGTGGTAGTTGACGGCGCAAATGATATCAAATTATTTGACATATGTGGGTTGGGAATAGCGTTCAGAGCCCAAGATATTGTTAAAGATTTGGCAACAGCAACACTTGAAGAAAAAGACCTTTCAAAACTAATCGATCTCATCAACGAGCACTATGGTCTAGAAATACGGCTGCAGACTGTAGCGTAAACAAGATATAATTTTAAGCAGTTAAGGAATAGATTTCTAGATTGTCATTAGAAATAATTCCTGTCGAGATAGGAAAAGAGATCAAACTGGGTGATGATATAATTGAAATTATGCTGCTTGCAGAATCAAAACCACAATTAAAAAATGATGATATACTAGTTTTTACACAAAAAATCATTTCTAAACAAGAAGGGCAGGTTGCTAATCTCTTTGATGTGCGCCCAACACTTCTTGCTGTAGGAATAGCAAGTGAATATAACAAAGATCCAAGGATAGTTCAACTCATACTTGACGAATCTAAACGCATAGTGAGAATGAAAAATGGTATAATAATATCTGAAACAAAACATGGCTTTGTTTGTGCAAATGCAGGTGTTGATGAGAGTAACGTACAAGAAGACTACGCAACATTGCTACCTGTTAACGCAGAATTGTCAGCACAGAAATTGAGAAAAGAAATTAAGAATAAAACAGGAATAGAAGCAGCTGTTATAATTTCTGATACCTTTGGTAGACCATTTAGAGAGGGACAAACCAATGTTGCAATAGGATTTTCAGGAATTTTTCCTATCTCAGATTATATTGGTACAAAAGACAGTTTTGGCAGGCTTCTTCGTGTAACTGCCATTGCAATTGTAGATGAGATATGCTCATCTACCGAACTTGTAATGAATAAGAGTCTTAACATTCCAATTGCAATAGTAAGGAATTACAACTTTGACGAAAAAGTTGGTTCAATAAAAGATCTACTAAGAACAAAAGCCACGGATTTATTTAGATAACTAAATTCTCAAAACAAAGATTATATTCATAGTATGGTGGAACCGATAAACATTGGATGCTGTAAGAATTGAACTGCATTGTCACAATGAATTTTCGAATTTTCAACTTGGCCTAAAGGAAGCTCCATATGATTGTGGCATTTCCATTGAGGAACAAATTGAACAAGCCTACAAAATAGGTCTTGACGCTTTCTTTATTACGAATCATAACACTCTGGACGGCTACAAGTCACTTCTTGAGTACAAAGAAAACCACGAAAAATATCAGCACATCCAAGTATATCCAGGAGAAGAAATAACCACTGACAAAGGAATACATGTTCTTGCCTATGGGTTAACAGACACAATAAAGGCCGGTAAAAGCATTACCGAGATACTTGATATCATAAAAAATCAAGGAGCAGTGTCTTGTGCACCACATCCTTTTGGGCTCAATAATGGTTTACGTGAAAAAGCTGTTCTTTGTGATTTAATTGAGGTCTTTAACAGTAATAATGTTGACAGGTACTCAAACATGCGCGCAACATATTTTGCAAAAACAAATAAAATGATAGAAGTATCAGGAAGTGATTCACATATTCTTTCCACTTTGGGGAGATGCACAAATTTGGTAGACTCGGAAAATAACTTGGATGATATCTTAGATGCAATGCGAAAGGGACGAATCATTATAGAAAATACCGGTTACATTACAAGTAGAGAGATGATAGAGCATGCCAAGTACAAAATCGAAAATTCAAAAGATGATATCATTAGATACTTTAAAGAAAATCATCCTCACTTGACAGGTTTATGCAGATTTTTGATAACTGCTTTTGAGTCGAATCCAGATAGTGTAGTTTGGACAGCAATGTACAGGATAGCAGTACATCTGACCACAAAACTCTCAAACAAAATTAATTTCAAGAATCAAGATTATGAGATTTTATACGAACGCAATCTCAGGGCAATATTGCCAATGATTCTAACTTGATTAAACTTTATCGCGCATATGAATAGATTTTAATATTGCGCTACTGCTTTTTTGTTTACAGGTGAACTATATTTCAGAATTAACTCCAACTAAGACAATAGATGTTCGTGGCATGTTCTGCCCAGAACCTGTCTTTAGAACAAAAATAGAAATGGAAAGGATGACGGTAGGAAATATTTTAAAAGTCATAGCAGATGATCCAGCATCTGAAGAAGATATTTCAAGATGGGTAAACAGAAATGGCCATCAATTGCTTGGCATTAAAAAATCTAACAAAGATCTAGAGTTTACCATAAAAAAGGCGAAGTAGCCATGGCAACAAAGGTTGTTAGCGATGAGCACCTCAAAAAGATAGGAAATACGCCTCTTATAAAATTACAATCATTATCTTCTAACACAATGACTGCATTTGCGAAACTTGAATCTCACAATCCATTTGGCTCTGTAAAAGATAGAGCAGCTTTTTGGATGATAAAGGATGGGGAAGAACGTGGCATTCTAAAGAAGAATGAAAGTATAATCATTGAACCTACTTCTGGTAACACAGGAATTGCATTGGCTGGAATTGCAAATTTGCTAGGTTACAAGGTAGAAATAGTGATTCCAGAAAAGGCAAGCGAGGAGACAAAGAAGATTATCGAGTCACTTGGAGCTAAACTTTACCAGACAAGTGATGATTTATGTCCAAAGGTCGGAGCTGGTACTGACCAAAGTATAGCTCTAGCGAGGGCGATCTCTTCTGCTAGACCTGACCTGTATTATATGCCAAATCAATATGAAAACGAAGCAAACTTTATGGGTCATTACAAGGGAACAGGACCTGAAATATGGAAACAAACAGAAGGAAAAATCACACACTTCCTAACAGGAATTGGAACGGGTGGGACTATAACTGGTATATCCGCTTACCTTAAGGAACAAAATCCCGCTGTTAATACAATAGCTGTCCAGCCACAACAAAACCATCTCATTCAAGGATTGCGTAACTTTGTAGAATCTGATAAGCCTGTGCTCTTTATAAAAAGAGAAAATCTAGTAGATGATTGGTTCACAATAACAAATGAGGAAGCATTTGCAGCAGTAGCGAAGATCTTTGAGAAGGAAAAATTACTTGTAGGCCCATCCTCTGGAGCAGTATATGCGGCAATGGAGAAGCTATCGCTTGACAAGGGATGCATGGTTGGAATCTTTGCCGATGATGGTCGTAAATTTAAAAGTCTCTATGTGGAACAAAAAGTCTTCACTGACAAACAATTTGAAAAGGCTTTAAAAGAGGCTAAACATCTGTCACAGGCTATCTTTCTCTAACTATTTTTTATTTTCAGAAAGATATTTATCAACATCTATTGCTGCCATGCAGCCAAAACCAGCAGCTGTCACTGCCTGTCTATATAGATGATCATGGACATCACCAGCAGCAAAAACACCTTCTACGCTTGTCTTTGTACTGTTTTTTAATATAATGTAGCCTTGGTCATCAAGCTCGATTTGGCCTTTGAATAACTTTGTATTTGGATCATGACCAATTGCAACAAAAACCCCACCAGCTTCTAGTGTTTCTTTTTGGTTCGTTTTTAGGTTATTGATGGTGATCTGATTTACTTTCTGGTTTCCTTTAATTTCATCAATTACACTATTCCAGTGAAACTGAATCTTGTTATTTTCAAAGGCACGATCTTGCATTATCTTACTTGCCCTAAGTTTATCTCTTCGATGTACAACATGCACACTTTTTGCAAATTTTGTAAGAAAGATAGCTTCCTCCATAGCGGAATCTCCGCCGCCCGCAACTACTAGATCTTGATTTTTGAAAAACGGACCATCACAAGTAGCACAATAAGATACCCCTTTGGCACTAAATTCTTGTTCTCCCTTGACGCCAATCTTTCTAGGACTAGCTCCGGTCGCAATTATAACGGCATCTGCTTCATACTCTTCTGAGTAAGTCAATATTTTAAACGGTCTGTGTCTGAAATCCACATTAACCACTTCGTCATCTATTATCGTGGTTCCAATTCTTTCTGCTTGTTTTCTCATTGCTATCATTAATTCGGGTCCAAATATCCCTTCGGCAAAACCTGGATAGTTTTCTACATCTGTAGTGAGCATCAGTTGGCCTCCAGGTAAGTTTCCGGAGATTACAAGTGTCTCACGTTTTGCCCTTGATGTGTATATAGCAGCCGTATATCCTGCTGGACCTGCACCAATTATAATGACATCAAATTTTCGTTTTGTTTCCGGTTTGTTACTCTCAGCCCTTACCTCAGCTTGCACAGGTGAAACTCATTGCGGTTCATATTTAAATTATTCAGACTTTTGTTGTATTTCGTCGAGGATCTTTTGGTGATTTTCGCACAGATTTGCAATTTCTATTTGAGAATGCAAAAGATCTTCTTGCCAATGAGCATTATATAGCATACAATTTTTTGATTCACAGAATGGCCTTGATGTCAAATAATAAAAAATAGCTTGCAGTGCATATCCTCGCACAACTTTTGCCAAATTCTTGTCGTGATATTCTAAAAATTTGCCTCTAAACTGATTCTTTATGGAATCTAAGTTGAGACCTTGCATCATGTTTTCATATATGCTAAGATAATATTCGCGCGGTTTTGCAGGCGCTTCTATTATTCCTGTGGTTGAGATAATTGATGGATTAGAACATACTATTGTTCTACCGTGGTATTTGTGGTCGTTATAATCATATGTGCAGGTAAGTCTTGTAGTAAAAACAAGATGGAATTTGTCAGACATTAACTCTGAGTCAGGCATGATTTTCTGCAAAACATTCTGTAGTTCAAAACCATCATAAATTATGATATTATTTGTAAGTGATCTATTTGTAAATGATTCTTCGAATTCAACCTCTTCCAATTTTGGTTGATGTTTTTCAAATGGAGCATACTGATTGAAAATTCTGGTGGAAGCTAATTCATATGCAATTTTCTTATCTATGTTAAAATCAAAAAAGTCTTTTCGTACTTTGACTTGAAAACCAGTCTTTTCATTTAAGAACTTGGCTAGATTATCAATTTCAATTTCAGGTACGCTTGGCTCGTCATAGAGAAAGACTTCAGAAATTCTCAATAGAAAAATAATAAGTAAACCAGTTTATCTTCTTAGTTCTTTTATCTTTGCTGCTGTAACTTCTGCTGCCTTTTTACCTGAAAGCAGCATTGATCCATATGTTGGTCCCATTCTGGCTATTCCATACGTCTCAGTTACAGACATTCCGGCTATAACCAGCCCTGGAAAGACCTCACCAGTGTTGTAAACCACTCTGTTTTCACCATCATCAACCCACATGGGATCCATCCCTTTCCATTCGACAAGTTTTCTATCGACTAGTCTTTTTACTGCTACAGAATCGTGACCTGAAGCGTCTATAACCATTTTTGATTCTAACGCAATAGGATCCACACAGGTTATGTTTCTTGGAAGTGCAGATACTGGCATCCAATTAACTACTATGCCACTTACCCGGCCGTTCTTTAAAACTAAATCATCAAACTTGGTTAAATTCAAGAATTTTACTCCTGCATCACATGCAGCTGCTATCAACTTTGAGACTGCATGTGGGCCTGGAGTTAGATATAGTCCGTCAGCTACTTTTTTGTACGGAATTCCCAGCTCATCCCAAATTTTTTGTGCTGGTTCTCTGACAGTAACTGGATTCATCATGTATCCACCTAACCAGTAACCACCTCCCAGGTAGTTGTTTTGCTCTATCACAAGAGTCTTGAAACCCATTGCTGCAAGTTCTTTACTTGCCGTAAGTCCTGCAGGTCCTGCTCCTATGATTATGACATCAGAGTCCGCTCTATCTACAAGGACTGAATGAAATTCGTTAGCAATGGCTCTTGTAATTTCCATTTCTCTTACATCGGCAAAAATTTTTGGCACTTGTTCTTTTTGAGCAGCCTTCTGCATGAAAAATAATCCTTAGGCTAGTACATTAATAGTTTGCTCAGTTTAGAAAAGCATCTTCAAACGCTTTGATACATTCTCTTATGTGCATCTTTTTTGGAGGATTCTTAAATGCATATGCAGAAATGACATCTGCTTTGGTAAGATCTTTTTTAGAGAGAGCGTTTTTTGCCGCCCTTATAGAATCTACTATTACATTACAGCCGTTGGTACTGTCATTTGTCTTAAGCGACAGGTCCATTTCTATAGTAGAATTGAGAAAACCTTTAGCTTCCATCCAGTAATAGCTCACTCTGGAGTCACCAAGTTGTTCTGCATACTCAGTGGTTCCTGCAGTTGACCTAAACGAATAAGGAGCTTCTATGGCTATAGATTCTGTTTTGATTTGTCGCTTTTTTTCTCTTGTCTCTTCCGCCATTGTATTCATGGTATCTTGATTTCCCCCAACATCAAGTTGATATGCTTTTTGGACTTTGATTCCTCTGTTCGTCATAAATTCAATCATGCCACGATGAAAAGCAGTACCACCAAACTGGCTCATCAGATCGTCACCTAATATCATTAATTCCTTTGATTGGAACTCTTTAAGTGCTTGCCCAGTTGCAGTCTTGGCAGACGTGGCATTAAAAAAAGAACATCCAGCTTCTAGAGCTGCCTTTGCATATTTTTCACTACTCTTTTCCATGCCAGATGAAATTAGATTTACCAAAAATTCAGGTTTTGTCTTTTTAAGAGAATTAACAAATTCATCATAACTGACTGATTTTATCTGCCCATTCTTTGCTACACGTGCTGGTGTCACATCCTCTGATATTCCAGGTAGTATGTTCAACTCAGAAAACTCCGTCCTGTGATCTATAATTTGTCCAATCTTTGTTCCCACCTTAGATGGATCAATGTCATAAACTGCTGATATTGTTATGTCATATAATGAAAATCCGCCAATCTTTGGATGCCACAATCCTTCTGTTGAATTTTTGTAAAACTCTATACCTTTCACTAACGTTGACGCAACATTTCCCATCCCTAAGATTGCTATCTTAATTTTATCCATCACGCAATTTTTTAGTCGGTCATCATTTAACTCTTTTCTGATTTGCTAATCAGAAGTTTAATCGGTGAATTTTCTCTCCTGTTCTTATCTATGCAAATTTGTTCCCGAAATCTGAATGTTTTAACTAAAATTCCCATATTATAAAATTTATATGCACTCCACAGGGTAGCTATGAATAATTGAGCAAGACTAGTCTTAGTCAGTCAAAACCCGATAATTTGCCAAAACCTAAGATAAACTGGGCAAAAGTAGAGGAATCAGAAAAATTCGCTGAGATGGTAAAACTATTCAGACAAGGAAAGATCAATCGTGATGACTTTAGACGTTTCAGATTACAACATGGTGCGTATGGCAGCAGAATGACAGATGATTATAGCATGATACGCATCAAAATTCCTGCTGGTGAGGTTTATCCTGAACAAATTGAAAAAATTGCTGAACTAAGTGAATCATTCTCGATAGGCAATGCTCATGTCTCCACAAGGCAGAATTTTCAGCTACACTGGGTAGCACTGGAAGATGTATCCGAGGTCATGCGAGGACTAACAGAAGTTGGATTGACATCAAGAGAAGCATGTGGAAATACAGTAAGGAATGTAATGTGTAGCCCAATTGCAGGAGTGTGCCCTGATGAAATTTTTGATCCTACCCCCTATGCGATGGCTGCAACTCGATTCCTTTTACGCAATCCTATGAACCAATCTCTTCCAAGAAAGTTCAAGATCAACTTCACATGTTGTGAAAAACATGGAATGGCAAGAATAGCAGACATAGGATTAATACCGCATAAAGTTGAAGTAAACGGAAAGTCACAGAACGGATTTAAGATATTTTTAGGGGGTGGATTGGGAGCTCAGTCATTTGTGGGACATCATCTGGAAGAATTTACTTCTGACGAAGATTTGTTGTATACAATAATCTCAGTCATAAGAGTCTATGACAGAATGGGTAACAGAGAAAACATGGCTAGAAACAGAATGAGGTATCTTGTAAATGAGCTTGGATGGGAAAAGTTCCAAAATATTGTACTAAAGGAAAGAGCTGTGGTAAGAGCCACTCAATCAGTTGTGATAAAGTTAGAACTTGATAAAACTTCAGAAGTTCTTAGAAAGGTTTCAATAAGTTCTGAGATGCCGTCTCATCCTACCGGATTTCCAAGATGGTTGAAAACTAATGCTGTAAAACAAAAACAGCCTGGTTTTAGCATAGCATTTTTGACTCTGGAATCAGGTGATGTTACTGCAAATCAGCTTAGAATCATCGCAGATATAGCAAGAGAATTCTCAGCAGAAGGAAGAATAAGAAATGGATTTGCCCAAGATATCGTATTCAGATGGGTACGAGACGAAGACCTACCAAAACTTTATGCGCGATTGCTTGAAGCGGGTCTTGCAAATCCCGGGGCTCTTACTATGGCATCAGTCATTGGTTGTTCCGGTACAACATCTTGTAATCTTGCATTAACAAATTCTCACAGACTCGCAAAAGAAGTCCAAAGGAAATTTCTTGAACTTAAACTTGATGAAGATGACGACTTGAGAGATTCTACTATAAAGATAAGTGGATGTCCTAACTCATGCGGTCAACATGAAATAGCTACAATTGGATTCTATGGTGGGGGAGGAAGACTAGGTAAGGACATGTATCCACTGTATACTATGTCCTTAGGAGGTCGTGCAGATGAAAAGGCAATGTTGGGCCTCATATGCATGAAAGTACCAACCAAGAGAGTAATTCCTACAATTATTAAGATAGTTGAAATTTTCAAATCAGAAAAAAGACCCGGTGAGACTCTGGATTCTTGGGTACACCGGATAATTGATGGAAATGGAGGACCAAACGTCAAATCACTTAATGATATTAAGGAATTGTTAAAGCCTGTTGTGGTTGCCCCTACTATAGACCAGGACAAGGACTTTTACGTCGATTATGGAAATGATGGAAGTTACCATGCAAAAACTGGAAGGGGCGAATGTGCTGCTTGAGCAAAGAAAAAACTATGCGAGTAACAATTGATGCAGATGCTCTGAGATCAGATATTAGGGACAAGAGTGTAAAAGTCCTTGACATAAGAAAAGAAGAAGATTACAAACAAGGTCACATACCTGGGGCGATCAACTTTCCATTATCAAATTTACTTGCAGATGATAGTCCAGACAAAGTAGTTCAATACGCGCAATCCTTTGGTATTGACGATGAAACACCTGTTGTGGTATACGATGATACTTTTGGTGCACTGGCATCACGTGTAGCATGGACACTACAATACATTGGACATGAGGACATCTCTCTCTTGGATATCACTTTTGGTACGTGGAAGAAACTTGGCCTTGAGACAAGCGTGGAACCACCTTCTCTTGGCAAGAAGACTCATTCATTAAAACTTCAGCCCGAGATTCTTGCAACAGCAGAATATCTTATGCCTGCAAAGGAAAAAGGCGCAGTTCTAGTAGACAATAGAGAGCGGCTCAATTTTCTTGAGCATCACATTCCGGGTGCAATAAACATACCTTACAGAATGCTTGCATCTAATCAAAATGTACTTAGACCAAAGGAAGAACTAAAGAGATTGATCCAAAATAGAAACATTTCTCCTGGATCTGAAGTAATAACATACTGTGGAAGCGTAGGAACACTTTCAGGACTTGGATATTATGCATTAAAATCAATAGGAATGGAAAACGTAAAGCTTTACGTTCGTTCATTTAAAGAATGGAATTCTCTTGAAAAACCAATAGAAAAGCAAAACGATGCAAACTATTGGGATCTTTCTGCCGAATAACTCTCAAGCGTTTTGTGCTGTAACACTACGGAGTTTCTTTGTTACTGTCATTTCTATATGGTCAAGAAGTTCTAGCATTTTTTGTTTATTTGATTGAAGATATTCAAAACCTCTGTCGGTTAATCTAATTTTGTATAATCTTATCTCTCTGTGTTCCTCGAAGAATAATTCAATCATTTGAGCTCCATTTTTTGCAGGATCAATGAATATGTCCAGCCTAGAAACAATTTCTTTGACATCGCCTTTTTCTATTGCAGCTTTTGCTGCTTGCACAGCTTCACTAATCTCCTTGAGATGTTGTACTAATACTGGTTGACTCTTCTTTGTAGTTCCAAAGAATCCCTTTTTCTCCACTCCAATTTTTTCAGCTAACTCCGGAGTTATTTCATACTCCTCAATTTTTTGCAAGCCTAGATTTTTTTCTATTTTAACAATAAGGCCTTTTTCAATCAATTTCTTTGCTCCATCCTCAACTTCCGCCTTTCCTAACATAGTAGTCCATACAATTTGTCCGACTTTATGATAACCTTGTCTTATGGACTCAAGAACCACAACCTCCACTATTCTTCTGTACCCGTTATCAGCTTTTATGTTTTCAAAGTCTTTATCCCTGACAGCTTTCTTGGCGTTCTTTACATCAATTTCAATTGAACGCTTAAGAGCCTCGATTGATTCAGGAATGTGATTTAGAAGTGAAAGGTAGCATGCCTTGTTGTACCAAGACATTCCATCTGTTGGGTTTGATTCTATGGCCTTTTCTACACATTCTAATGCTTTTTCGTAATTTTTCTGTCTATAGTAAATAAGACCTTTTAGGTTCCAAGCGTCAGCATTTGTAACATCAATCTCATGTACTTTATTGTAGGCATCCATGGCACCAGCCAAATCAGTCATATGAAAACGAGTGTACCCTAACTTGAGTAATGAATCCACATGCCCTGGATCAATACGCAAGGCATCTTCAAAGGCACGAACAGCATCTTCCATTTTTTCGTCAGCCATCAAGGATATGCCTTTCTTGTAGAACTTGTTTCTCGAATAGTTTGTATCGGTTAACTTGTTCTCCTTGGGTCTCTCAGGCATTTCTGGAGCTACCTTAGCTTCCCTGACTGATTCTGTCTTGTCTTTGAATATTTTTTTCAAGTCACTGAAAATATGGTTTTACCGTAGATAAATACTATTTCCAAATGTCTAAAAAATCAATTTTATTCACAAAGGGGCTTTATATCATATGGAAAATACAAAAATACTTAGGTATTACACCTAGGATATGTCAGCCAAAGAGAAAACTATGGAGATAACCGGTGAATCACCGTTTAAGCTTTCGTCGGGCGTCTTTGAAGTACAAATTGCAATTTGTGATAGTCTTCCCACACAAGATGAAATTAAGCGAAAGAATTTTGCCTCATTATGGAAAGACAATTTTCATCTTAGGGTAAAAGACAAAAAATTTACACAAACTTTGGGCTCCTCAGATAATCCCTTGCCCGATTCTGTTTTTCAAAGAGATTCAGCATGGATTATAGTTATTGATCAATTCTCTTCCATTCATACTAGTTTTCAAGTTGACGTTCCACGAATTTCACAGGCTACCGAATATACAAAGCCAGAAGAAGAACCCTCTCCACGTACTGCAAAACCATCTCCAGAATACTATCCTGTAGAACGAGGTTCGCGTGGGCAAGCCGGTTCTATGGGTCCATCAGGTCCGCCAGGCCCGCCAGGTGAAAGAGGTTCACGAGGTACGCCTGGTCCATCAGGTGACAAAGGACCATCAGGTCAGCAAGGCCTAACCGGTGACAAAGGACCACCAGGTCAGCAAGGCCTAACCGGTGACAAAGGACCACCAGGTACACCCGGAGATAAAGGTGACAAAGGAGACAAAGGTCCAACAGGTGACAAAGGAATAACCGGTGACATTGGTTCATCAGGAGATAAAGGTCTACGTGGCGACAAAGGCCTACCTGGAGACAAAGGTGACAAAGGTGACAAAGGTGACAAAGGTGACAAAGGAATAACCGGTGACAAAGGTCCGATCGGAGAAAAAGGTCCAACTGGGCCATCAGGTCTACCAGGTGACAAAGGAATCATGGGACCTCCAGGTGAAAAAGGT
>MNFB01000037.1 GCA_001917995.1 Thaumarchaeota archaeon 13_1_40CM_4_38_7
ATACCATAACGGCCCAAGTAATTGATAACGCAGAAAACACAGCTATAACTAAGATGATTGTAACGGTTGATACGGCACCACCGAATATTACTCCTCCAGCTGAGATCAAAATCGAGGCTACTTCATTGAATGATAATACAGTAACCATAGACAGTCCAAAGATTACAGACATTGAACCAATTACTATTACTAACAACTCCACAAAGGCATTCCCACTAGGAAAGACTGTCGTATTGTGGACTGCTACTGATGAGGCTGGCAATAAAGCAAATGCAACTCAGATAGTAGATGTGGTTGATACCACAGCTCCGAAGATTACATCGCCAAAAGACATAAGGGCAGAAGCTACCTCGCTTACTGATAATACACTAGAACTTGGCAATGCTACTGCTACTGACATTGAACCAATTACTATTACCAATAACGCACCAGCAGTTTTTCCGCTTGGCAAGACAACGGTGACTTGGACTGCCACTGATGAGGCTGGCAATAAAGCAAATGCAACTCAGATAGTACACCGCCAAAGAATATAGTGGTTAACGCAACTAGCTCAACAAGCAACCGTGTTGATATTGGAAATGCTACAACATCAGATGATGTGAAAGTAGTCTCTGTATCTAACGATGCTCCAGCTGTATTTCCATTTGGTAATACCACGGTAACGTGGACTGTAAAGGATGGAGCCGGAAACACTGCTAGTGTAACCCAGCTCATACAAGTAGTTGACAGAACACCACCAAAGTTAGTTATGCCATCAGATATTGTTGTAAACGCTACTGCCTTTGAAACTCCAATTACAATAGGTCAAGCTACAGCAAGTGGAATTATGGATCAATCGCCAAAAATAACAAACAACGCTACATCACTATTCCATTTCGGAAAGACCATAATCAAATGGACCGCCGTAGACAGGTTTGGTAATACAAACACTCTGGCTCAAACAATCACGGTACTTGCATGTGGAAAATCCTACTCAGATTATAATCTTGTAATGGGTACATCAGGTAATGATATTCTAACAGGGTCAATAGTATCAAACCTAATAATTGGTCTTGAAGGAGACGACATAATACGCTCAGGTCCAGCAGGTGACTGCATAATTGCAGGAAATGGTGACAACATAATATTCGGTGGTGCTGGCAATGACATCATCATAGCTGCTAACGGCAACAACATAATTAAAGGCGGTACAGGAAACGCACAAATCTATGTTGGTAATGGCACTAACATAATTGAGGGTGGAAGTGACCGCGATACCTGCTATCTTGGAGAACCAAGTAAAGATACCGTGGTTAACTGTCAATCAAAGCGACACTAAAATTTGGTTTTTTCAATTATTAGTTTCATATAGATTATAATGACAACCCATCTTTTTGTAGATGGATGTCAAAATCTGAAAGACTATTTTCGAGAGCTAGAAGGGTTATTCCATCTGGAATCAATAGTCCAGTACGTTACTATGATCCTTATCCATTCTTTGTAAGTAAGGCAGATGGTAGTATAATATGGGATGTGGATGGGAATCGGTATATTGATTATTGTAATGGATATGGAGCGTTACTTCTTGGACATAGAAGAAAAGAAATACTTTCCCATGTTCTATCACAATTAAAGAAAGGAACGCTATACTGTGCACCAACTCAAATTGAAGTAGAGTTGTCAGAATTAATTTCTAAGAGCCTTCCTTCGATGCAAAAGACACGTTTGGTAAATACGGGAAGTGAAGCCACCATGACAGCAATAAGGTTGGCAAGAGGTTTTACAAAAAGGAAAAAAATAATCAAATTTGAGGGATGTTATCATGGTGCACATGATTACGTATTAGTGAAGGCAGGATCAGGTGCAGCAAACATAGGATTATCGGTTTCAGACGGCAGCCTAGAAGAAGTCTCAAAAAACACTCTAGTTGTTCAATACAATAATTCTCAGGAACTTGATTCAGTTTTACAGAGGGAAAAAGACATAGCATGTGTAATAATGGAGCCTGTACTTGCTAACATGGGACTGGTTTTGCCTCAAAAAAACTTTTTAAACGATGTAAGAAAGATTACTTCTGAGCACAACATTCTTCTGATTTTTGATGAAGTAGTTACTGGATTTAGAATGTCTATGGGAGGAGCTCAAACATATTTTTCGGTAAAACCTGATATTACAACGCTGGGTAAAGCATTGGGTAATGGTTTTCCAATTGCTGCAGTTGGTGGAAGAAGCGAAATAATGGATATGCTGTCACCAGGTGGGAAGGTATATCAAGCAAGTACATTTGCTGGCAATCCAATTTCAGTCTCAGCTGCAATAGCATCTGTTAACACGATGAACAAGCTAAAATCTAGACTTTATCCGCAACTTGAGAGATCTTGCATGAAATTGGTCTCTGCAATAAGGGACTTGGCCTCAGACATGAAAATTCCACATCAAATTAATTCTATTAGTTCCATGTTCCAGATCTTCTTTACTAATATGCCCGTAGTAGATTACTCTTCAGCAAAAGCAGCAGACACAGAGAAATTCACAAGACTATTTCGGGAATTATTACGAAATGGAGTTTTTGTAGCCCCCTCCCAATTTGAAACAGTTTTTCTTTCATATGCTCATTCCAATGAAAACATAAGAAAAACAATTACTGCCTATGAAAAATCACTAAAAATGGTGAAACAATGAAGTATCTGGTAGGAACTAGAGGAAGTCAACTTTCTGTTTCACAGACAAACTGGGTAATATCTGAATTGCAAAAGAACTCTCCTGAAACAGAATTTAAGATAATTACCATAAAAACTAAAGGAGATACTGATGCAAGACCACTTTTTACAATAAATCAAAAAGGAATATTTGAAAAGGAAATTGATAGGGCTGTTGCAGAAAAGAGAGTTGACTTTGCGGTTCATAGTTTGAAAGATGTTCCAGCAGAACTGCCAGATGAACTAGTATTAGCATGCATACCCAAAAGAGAAGATCCAAATGATGTTTTCATATCAAAAGATGGTCAAACTTTAGACACAATAAAGAAAGGAGCTGTAATTGGAACAAGCAGCCTTAGAAGAGCAGTGCAAATAATAAGGATACGCCCAGATGTAATAGTTAGACCAATTCGTGGAAATATAGAAACCAGAATCAAAAAGATTGATGATGGTAGTTTTGATGCAATAGTTCTTGCACAAGCAGGACTTCGAAGACTTGGACTTGATGTAAAATTTCAAGCGCTTCCAGTGGATAGGTTTCCTCCCTCTCCAGGTCAGGGAGCTATTGCGATTGTAGCAAGAAAGGATAACCAAATGCTAATTGAACTACTAAAAAAGATCGAGGATCCTCAATCAAGGTACGCGATAGAAGCCGAAAGGTCACTTTCTATATTCATAGATTCGGGATGTAGGTTTCCTGTAGGTGCACTAGCACAAAAAAGAGGTAATAAATTGACTCTAAGCGTTACGGTTTATTCTGTGGATGGAAGCAAGGCAATAATTGTGGAAAAGGATTCTGAACCAACACATGCACATGAACTTGGAAAACAAGTGGCGTCAGAACTTGCCTCAAAGGGTATTGCTGAGCTTGCTAAAAATTGGAGAGAAAAAGTGGAGGAATGGAACGGAAAATGAAAGGCAAAGTATTCATTGTAGGTGCCGGTCCGGGAGATCCAAAACTAATAACCCTCAAGGCAGTAGAGATCATAAAATCAGCAGACATTGTTCTCTATGACCGACTTGTGAGTAAAAAAATAATTGGCATGATACCCAAAAAAACAGAAAAAATTTACGTAGGCAGAAATATTGGTGACGATTACAAACATCAGAATACAACAAACGAATTGATGTTAAGATACGTACAAAGAAATAGAAATGTTGTGAGACTCAAAGGGGGCGACCCATTTATCTTTGGAAGAGGGGGAGAAGAAGCAGAATTTCTAAAACAACATCACATAAAATATGAAATAATTCCTGGAATAACCTCTGGTATTGGCTCTGCTGAATATTCTGGCATACCACTAACTCACAGAGACTATGCGTCATCAGTAGTTTTTGTTACAGGTCATGAAGATGCCAAAAAGACTAAAGAAGTAGTGAATTGGAAAAAACTTGCAAAAGCAGTTGATACCATAGTCATAATGATGGGACTATCCCGGCTAGAAATAATTTGCCAGAAATTAATTAGTGGAGGGCTTGACAAGAGAACTCCAGTAGCAGTAATACAGAATGGTACAACTGTTGATCATAGAATGATTAAAGGCAATTTGTTAAATATATCAAAGAAAGTTGTGCAAGCAAAAATTAGGCCACCTTCTATAATCATAATAGGCAAAGTCGTAGATCTTTCAGATAAGATAGGATGGAGAAAATGATGGAAGGCAAAATAATTGCCATTACGAGGTCAAAAGAAGATTCTGAGGAGTTTGTGCATTTAATTACTAACGCAAAGGCAAGAGCAATTTCTTTGCCAACTATAGAACTTGTAAGCAAGGGAGAAGGAATGATAGATGAATTTCTAACTGCCATAAAAGAAGACGATCCGGACTTTTCTGTATTTATGAGCTCAAAGGCAGTCAAGATCTTGTTTGACACAGCAAGAAAAATCTCAAAATATGAAAAACTCCAGCTTGCAGTGGCAAATACAACAGTAATTGCGGTTGGCCCAAAAACGAAATCTGCATTAGAATTCGAAGGAATTAGGGTTGCTCATATGCCTGAACGATTCTCTTCGGTTGGGGTGGGTGAGATCTTTACCACACTTAATCCAGAAGGCAGAAAAGTAATTGTGCCGAGAAGTGGTGCATCCACGCCATTTTTAGCTCAACTTCTTGAGAAAATTGGTTTGAAAGTCAAAGAGGTTTATCTGTATTATATTAGATCACATCAAAATCTATCACAGTGGACTGAATTCAAAGAACTCTTTGCAAATAACAAAGTAGACGCCATCGTATTTACCAGTGCGTCTTCTGTAAGAGCTTTCTTTGACATTATGCAAGCAGACATTGACAAGCAAACTCTTAACAAGATCTTGAAGAAATGTACGCTAGTTGCAATAGGGCCATTTACAGCTGACGAATTGACGAAATTTGGCTTACAATCAATTATTGCCAACATACATACTGTTCCAGGCGCTGTAGAAACTATAAAGAGCTACTTTTCTTAACCTGAACAATTTTAATAACTGCCAAATAGTCAAAATAAAGTAGGTTGACTATCTTGAACACCATCCAGAAAAAGATTGTGACTAGCCGCACCAGATCTCTTTCAATAGTAATTCCTACCTATAACGAATCTCAAAATATTGTCAAAATACTAGATTCCCTAGATCACTTACTTCCACGCGAGATGGATGCAGAAATTATAGTAGTTGACGACAACTCCCCTGATGGTACTGGAATAGTAGCTGAAGAATATGCCAAGAAATCTAAGGGAGGCAGCTATCCAGTTCAAGTAATACGCAGAGAAAACAAATACGGTCTAGGCTCCGCTATCTTGGCAGGTATTGAACATTCCAAAGGCGATGCCGTTGTTGTCATGGATAGCGATCTGTCCCATCCACCACAAACTATTCCTAAAATGATTGAAGAGCTTCACAGTTCTGATTGCGATATTGTAATTGCCTCGCGCTATGTAAAGGGAGGTTCAACCTCTGGATGGCCACTCAAACGTAGACTAATCAGTAAGGGAGCAACCAAAATTGCTCAACACGGCCTTGGAATAAAGATCAAAGATCCAATGTCTGGCTTTTTTGCCTTCAGGCGCCATATAATTAATAACATAAAATTTGACGCAATAGGATACAAAATACTTCTGGAGATCTTAGTAAAGGCAAAGGGAGCCAAGGTAAAAGAAATACCATATGCTTTTACTGACAGAAAAACTGGTTCTAGCAAACTAGATCTTTCTGTATCCTTTGATTATCTAAAATCCATATGGAGATTATATAGATACGGCAAATCTTTTAGAGAGAACGAAAAACGAACTTCTGTACGTTTTCTTTCAAAAGCTGGAAGATTCTATACTGTTGGCGCATCTGGTCTGCTTGTAAACTATTTTGTTTCATTTCTATTTGGAGCAGTTTTGTCTAACTTGTGGTATATTTACGCAACCATGATTGGAATTATATTTTCTATGACTAGTAACTTCATATTAAACAAGATCTGGACCTTTGAAGATAGAGACTTTGATCTGAAAAAAACTCTATTACAATATGGATTATTTTTGGGATTTAGTGGAATAGGTGCAGTATTTCAGCTTCTGGCTATCTATGCTCTTGTAGAATCACAGCACATCAACTATTCATTAGCATTGTTTGTAGCAGTAGCAATTGCGTCAGTAGGGAATTTCATATTAAACAAGAAATGGACTTTTCAAGAAAAAGTTTGGAGTTAAGTCTCTTATTTCATCTGACAACCTCATTCTAAGAACTTAGAATAACTTTTTGTTAGGTTAACCTAAGACAATTTACCACCTTGACACCATTTAGCTTGGCCTACTTCGCTGTACAAGTATGAAGAGGTGTATAACTTTTTTATAATATAACGGAGTTATGTAAGATGTGACTACAGAGAATCTCAATCTAGATTATAGTAAATATGATTTCAAAGACTCCACTGAGATGTATGTTTACACCAGCAAAAAGGGACTATCAAAAGAAGTAGTCGAAGAAATTAGCAGAATGAAGGGTGAACCACAATGGATGCTTGACTTTAGACTGCGTTCATATGAAATTTTTATGAAAAAGCCAATGCCAAACTGGGGCGGTGACTTGGGACAAATTGATTTTAACAATATTTACTATTATGCAAAAGCTTCTGAGAAAACAGAAAAAGATTGGGAAAATGTTCCACCTGAAGTAAAAGCGACATTTGATAAGCTAGGTATTCCGGAAGCCGAGAAGAAATTCCTAGCCGGAGTAGGTGCTCAGTACGAGTCTGAAGTTGTATACCATAATCTAAGAGAAGATCTAGCAAAACAAGGAGTGGTATTTCTTGACACTGATACTGCTTTAAAGGAACATCCTGATATTTTCAAAAAATACTTTGGCAAAATAATTCCGCCGGAGGATAACAAATTTGCTGCATTAAATAGTGCTGTTTGGAGCGGAGGCTCATTCATTTACATTCCAAAGAGAGTAAAGGTGGATCTCCCACTGCAGGCATACTTCAGAATTAATAAAGAAAATATTGGTCAGTTTGAAAGAACTCTCATAATTGCAGATGAAGGTGCCGAAGTTCACTATATTGAAGGCTGTACTGCGCCAGTATACTCGTCAGAATCTTTGCACTCTGCAGTAGTAGAGCTAATAGCTATGAAGGATGCAAAATTGAGATACACTACGATTCAGAATTGGAGTAATGATGTGTACAATCTAGTTACTAAAAGAGCATACGCTTATGAAAACGCAAGAGTAGAATGGATTGATGGTAACATTGGAAGCAAGCTGACAATGAAATATCCAGGTATCTATCTCTTAGGACAACGAGCACATGGGGAAACACTATCTATTGCCTTTGCTGGAAAGAACCAACACCAAGACACTGGAGCAAAAATGGTACATCTTGCTCCAAACACCACGTCTAGAATTACATCCAAATCAGTTAGTAAAAATAATGGCAGGACAACTTACAGAGGACTTTTGCATGTTGCCAAGGGAGCAACAAATGTGAAAGCTTCAGTAAGATGTGATGCTCTATTACTTGACGACATATCAAAGACAGATACATACCCGTACATGGAAATTAATCAAGAAGATGCTACAATTACACATGAGGCAACTGTTGGTAAGATAGGAGATGAGCAGATCTTTTACCTTATGACAAGAGGATTTACTGAAGAAGAGGCGCTGACCTTGATCGTAAACGGATTCATTGAACCATTTACTAAAGAGCTACCAATGGAATATGCGGTAGAGCTCAACAGGTTAATCAAATTGGAAATGGATGGCTCTGTCGGTTAACCGACTGTAGCAATCTTATCATGATGGGAAATGTCTTCCTTTGTTTTATCAAAACTTGGACCTAATCACATAGATGAAATTTCTGAAGCAAATAATGATCCTTTGTGGTTAAAAGAATATAGGAAAAATTCATTTTCTATATATCAACAGCTCCCACCAGAAGTTTCTCCGCTTTACAACAAGTATACTGATGCAAATAGAATGGATGCAGAACAAGTAACTTTCTCTTTGAGCTCTGATAGTACCATGCCAGATTTCGTAAAAGACAGGTTATCTGAAATCGGTGATAATCCAAGCGTTGTTCAGACTGGAACAAATATTCACAAAATAAGTATTCCATCAGATCTCCAGTCTAAAGGTATTGTAATTTGTTCGATTCAAGACGCAATAAAAAATCACAACGACAAGATAAAGAAATCATTTGAAGAAACAGATGCAAAAAGAGACAAATACATTGCGCTAAATAATGCCTTTTTCAACTCTGGAATCTTCATTTACATTCCAAAAAACTTGGTTTTGGAAAAACCTATTCATATACTATCTTCACTAGCACTTGATAGCACCTCTACAATATCTAGAAATGTTGTGGTAGGAGACGAGAATAGCAAGGCATCGATAATTCAAGAAATTTACGCGCCCACGGCCACCAAACAGCAGGCATATCTTGAAGTTTTAGATGTCACAGTTAATCAAAACAGTCAACTTGACTTGGTAACGCTACAGGCAATGGACCAGGCAGCAGTAAATTTTTCCTCCAGAGCAGCAAGAATTGAGCGTGATGGAAGAATGAACTGGTACCTTGGCTTGTTTGGGTCGTATCTTTCTAGGTATAAAGTAGATAATTTCCTTAACGGTATTGGTGCTAATGCACATGACACCGAGGTAGTTTTTGGAAACAAGAACCAGTCGTTTGATCTTGCATCAAATTTGATTCATAATGCGCCCTCAACTGTTGGCAGAGTTCTAGAAAAATCTGTTCTCAAAGATACTTCAAAGTCACTCTTCAAAGGGATGATACGAATAGAAAAGGGGGCCCATCATGCAGAATCATATCTTGCAGGCCACTCTATCTTGCTAGACAAAGGTGCAAAATCTGACTCGATACCAGGTCTTGAAATATTCACAAATGATGTCAAAGCAACTCACTCTGCATCGGTTGCGCAAATGGATGAGGAGCAGCTATTCTATCTGGCATCAAGAGGTTTGAGCAGAACAGAAGCCCAAAAAATAATTGTGGAGGGATTTCTAGAACCGCTTTCAAGAAAAATGTCCTATCAGGTTCGTGCTTGGATAAGCTACCTTATCGAATCCAAATGGGCTGGTAGAGACCTCAAAATTAAAACAGATGAACAACTCAAAGCCATACTTGAAGTGGAAGAAACAAGATATCGTGAAACCGATATCTTCGAAAGCCACTACAAATACAGGTGAGAATAATGCCACAGTGGACAAAGGTTTGTAGTCTGAATCAGCTAAAAAAAGATGAAGTGTTCCCGTTTGATTACAAGGATGCAAAAATTTTATTAGCAAATCTCAATGGAAAAATTTACGCTACTGGTAGAATTTGTACTCATGCAGAAGCTGATCTCTCAACGGGAATCTTGACCGAAGAAGGAATAACTTGTCCTTTGCATCTCTCAACTTTCAACCTTCAAACAGGTGTCCCACAAAACCTTCCCGCTGAATTACCGCTGAAAACCTACAATGTTAAAATAGAACAAAACGAAATCTATGTTGAGGTAGACTAGATTGCAAACCAGCGTGATAAATATTGAAAGTATTAGAAACGATTTTCCAATTCTAAAACGTAAGGTACACAAAGATAAACAATTAATCTATTTTGATAATGCTGCCACTTCACAAAAGCCAATTCAAGTAATCGAGGCCATAAGTGATTATTATCTAAATTACAATTCAAATATTCATAGAGCGGTACACGAACTCGCTGAAGAAGCTACCGCAGCATACGAAACCACGCGAGATAAAGTAGCCAAATTCATCAATGTAAAAAATCGCGAGGAGATAGTTTTTGTCCGAGGTACTACTGAAGCTATTAACCTTGTTGCATATTCATGGGGCAGGCAAAACGTTTACAAAGATGACATTATAGTGACAACCGAATACGAACATCACAGCAACATTGTTCCATGGCAAATGTTGGCAAAAGAAAAAGGTGCTAAACTAGAATACATTGGCGTAGATGATAAGGGAGAGCTTATCCTAGATCAACTTGATGGGTATCTTGATACAGGAAGAGTAAAGCTGGTTACCTTTAGCCAGATGTCAAATGTTTTGGGAACAATAACAAATTCAGATGAAATCATAAAAAAATGTCGTAAGAAAGGTGTCAAAATACTAGTTGATGCAGCCCAATCTGTTCCTCATCTAAAAGTAGATCTTCAAAAACTTGACTGTGACTTTTTTGCGTTTTCTGCTCATAAAATGCTAGGTCCAACTGGCGTAGGAGTCTTGTGGGCCAAAAAAGAATTGCTTGAAAGCATGTCTCCATTTAATGGGGGAGGAGATATGATACGCGAGGTTCACAAATACGAGACCACTTGGAATGACTTGCCATACAAGTTTGAGGCTGGAACTCCCAATATAGCAGATGTAATAGGATTTGCCGCTGCCATGGATTATCTTGAGAGAATTGGTATGGACAAAGTACGGGAACATGAAATTGAACTAACTAAATATGCCCTCGACAAACTCTCCCAAATCAAAAAAATCAAGTTATATGGTCCAAACGAAATGGCAAAACGTGGTGGTGTCATATCTTTTAATCTCGGAGATATACATCCTCATGATCTAGCTACCATAGTTGACGAAGATGGAGTTGCAATTCGCTCAGGTCATCATTGTGCACAAGTATTGATGGAAAGACTAGATGTAGCTGCAACATCTCGCGCAAGCTTTTATATCTATAATACAAAGGAGGAGATAGATGTTTTTATCAAGTCACTTAACAGAGCAAAGGAGCTGTTTAGAATTTGAGTAGTGCAGATATTTACCGCGAAATAATATTAGATTATTATAGGAACCCAAGAAACTTTGGCAAGATACAAAATCCTGATATTGCCCAGAAAGACAGCAATCCGCTCTGTGGAGATGAACTTGAAATGCATATTAACATAAAAGACAACAAGGTAGCAGACGTAAAGTTTACAGGAAAAGGTTGTGCCATAAGTCAGGCAAGTGCTTCAATGCTTACCGAGCTTATCATGGGAAAAGACTTTGAATATGTAAAGAAACTTACAAAGGAAGACATATTTGATAACCTAGGACTTCATGATCTTGGGCCTGCTAGAATAAAGTGTGCACTTTTATCATTAAAAGTACTAAAGTACGGGCTTTACTCATATCTGTCAGAAAAGTTGAAGGATAGCATGTCTGCAGATAAGATAAAAGAAGAAGCATCAGGTCTTTACTAATTTGACTGTGCGGGGCAATTCTGTTATTTTTCAAATAAGAAAAATCATATACGAAAAATTCAACGACACCGATTCGAGGTTCACAAATGATGATGTTTTTGAGGTCATGAAAGATAACGGAATGGCTAATTCCCTTACAATTGATGACATGGAACCATATTTCAAACAACTACACGATGAAGGACTTATCAGACCAATTGCCCAAAACTTTACAACTCAGTGGTACAAACTCTTCGAAAAAGTAGAGAAATTCAATTGTAAATCATGCGGCCAGGACATTCACTTGGGAAATCTTGAACCTCGAGTCTGTCCTCAGTGCAAAACTGCTATTTAGACCTGTATCTGACAGCAGCTTCCTCTAACACCTGAATCATAGGAAGTTTGGCCCCAGTCAAATACAATACCAAGGCTCCTCCGGCTGTACTTATGTGATTTATTTTCGCTTCAAGTCCATATCTCTTCAAGGCCGCGGTAAGGTGTCCTCCACTTACAATGGTAGTTGCAAATGAATTTGCGACTCCTACAAGGAGCGATTCTGTTCCAAACTTGAAATTCTCATTTTCAAAAAATCCAGCAGGACCGCTCATAAAGACAGTACCAGCACTCTGAATTGATTTCAAATAATACTCTACAGTTTTGGGTCCAAGGTCTAGTATTTGATCATCCTTGGCAAGTTCACGCACGTCTATCTCGACTCTTTTCCCATTTCTATCTACTGCTATATCAACTGGCACTGAAAATACATCTGGATGTTCTCCTATCAACGAATGAGCCTTGGCAACAATCTCTTCTTCTCTCTTTATTCCAAGTGGAAACTTGACCCTTCCCTGAGCTCTCATAAACACATTGGCTATTACACCCGTAAGAAGTACTTGATCTGCTCTACCACTGATAATTAATTCCTTTATCGCTTCAAGTCTATCGACGACCTTTGAGCCTCCCAATACCACAACATGTGGTCCCTTGGTAACAGTAAGGATTTCATCCAGTTTCCTAACCTCACGTTCTACTAGTCTACCTGCACAAGAAGGAAGTACATGCGCAAATCCTACTATCGATGGATGAGCACGATGTGAACTTGGAAAAGAGTCCAGAACACACAGATCAAATAATTTGGATAGCCTGCTTACCATGATAGTTTTAGAGGCATCTGAAGGTGAAAATTCATAATTCTCTTCTGCGCACAGCCTTAAATTATCTAGCAAAAGTATATCGCCATCTTTCATGTTTTTTATTTCCCTTTGAGCTTCTGTTCCTATAATATCCTCAACATACTTTATTTTACGTCCTAGGATCTGTTCGAGAACTTTTGCGTGATTTTCCATCCCAGTATAGTCCTTGTTTCCTACTCGACCTTGGTGCGATGCAATAACCACTTTACTCCCCTGAAGGTCTTTGAGAGATTCTGCCGACTCTCGAATTCTGCTAGTTTCGATTATTTTCATAGTGACAGGATCTATAGGGCAATTCATATCAACACGGAGAAAGACAGTCTTACCTTTAGTCTCAAAATCATCAAGAGTAAGAATTCTCACGGCGATCCTATCTATCGGTGTGGTTAAAATCCTTTAGTCGTATGAGGTTCGCTGTAGAAGGAAATCAAAACCAGCGCAGTGCTGTCATTTTAATATGGATTAGTTTGCGATTAACGTATACATGTCTGAACTAAGGAGGACTTTTCTGTGCAGAACTGGCTTTTCGATATAAGAAGTAGAACATTTTTCTTTCTTGTGTTATCTTTTTTAGTTCTAGTTTATTTTGCTGTTGCAAAAACTGTCTTTTCATTTGACACCAGCTTTGAAAATTACCTGCAGACCATATCAGGAAATGCATCAGTTGATCTTACCATGCAGGTCTTCTCCGAACTGGGATGGGTGCTTTATCCAATATTCGTAAGCATCATATTGTTTATAATAAGAAAAACGCGACGCCTAGGTCTGATTTTGCTGCTCTCACTACTGGTTGGAAGCATGGCTGCAGCATATATGAGATGTTATACGGATTATGAAAAACCTGACCTTCAATTCTTAGGAATGAATCTATCAATCAAATCAGGGGCAGACTTGGGGGTTCCTTGCAAGATAGACGGCACATTCCCAGCAGGGTATACCGTCAGAACAACAATCTTTGCATTTATCATTAGTTATGCATTATCAAGAAGATTTCCACATGGCTGTTATCTTATTTGGCTATACCCAATACTGGTATCAATGAGCAGGCTGTATTTGTTACAAGAATATCCAACAACTATCATAGCTGGCGTGATCTTTGGCGTACTAGTTGCCAACACTGTTTCAAAGAAACTACAGCTCGATGTTATCTTCGATCGATCAAAAACCTAGTGCGCTCAAGACCTTTGAGCTAATCAAAACCATGGCATGATGTTCGGCATCATGGTTATAGATCCAATATCTTATGTCCCGCTCTTGTTTTGTCTTTTTTAGTCCCAAGCTGAGCTCATTGAGAATCGTAAAACCGATCTTCTTTGCAGTGCTTTTTTCTTTTGTCATTATAATCCTAAAGGCTCCTTTCTGCGATGCAAAACCCATCTTTACCATCTGTTGGGCAATATCTGACGCTTTGCCTTCATCATCTACCTGAAAAGTCTGGGTGATCGGTAACTGCGATGGATGAAATTCCATAGATTCTATAAATGCACACCAAATAAAATCTAGTTGCTATGATTCTAAAGCATCTTAAAATTTTAAGAAAAATTCAAAGTATGTTAAAAATATTAACTCTTATGTCAAATCCTAATCATAACAAAAACTTAATCGATTACAAAGTCTCTAGAAACGCATGACATCCCTTGTGGCAATCGCTAAATCATATAAGACAAAAAAGGCCGAAGTTACGAAATTACGAAGAAAAGGCCAAAATAAACTCAAGGAAGTTCTTTCGCAAAAAAGAAGGTCATCATCAGGGCTTGCCTCCCTTGAAAGAAAAAAGGAAGCCACTGCCAGGCAGAGAGACCATGTAATACAGCTACTCACTCAGTCCTTGGCGCAAAGAGAAAGTCTATCTAGACTCAAAGCTGCGGCAGAAGAGAGATTAAGACAGGAGCAAGATGCAAAGGATCAATCAAAGCAACAAAGTGAGTATGGTGGACCTGAAGAAAAAGCTGCATCAGTTGAGAGACTAAAACTCATTGATGATAAAATCTCAGAGCTACGAGCTCAAATAAGGGAAAGGGAATCGGCAGAAGCAAGACTTGTCAGCACCATAGAAAATTATGAAAAAGAGAAGGCACAACTAGATAAGAAGTTAAGAAAACAAATTCATGAAAAACCTAGTCTGGTTGAACAGCTAAGGACCAGTACCAAAGCGGAAGCAACGCTTAGACCCCGAGTTCAATCTCTGGTAAAACGAGAGGCTCAAGCAGGAAAGACACTTGTTGTAATGCAAAGGAAACTTGCTCTAGTGCAAAAGAGAATAGCACAACTTGCGGCAAAGAGAAGAAAAGCTAAGAGAAAAGCAAAAAGAAAAGTTAGAAAGGCAAAACGAAAAATTGCAAAGAGAAGGATAAAGACTAGAATAAGGAAAGCTGCAAAAAGGAAACGAGCCATAAAAAGGAAGGCAAAGACTCGCACCAGAAAACTTAGAAAAAGAGTAAGAAAAGCAAGACGAAAAAAATCAAAATCTAGACGAAGGAAGTAGTTATACGCTTCATTAATATTGAATAACTTTTTTTGGTACGCTATGTCACTACCTCACAGGGTCACAGTTGAGATCCAAGAAACACCAAAACTCAAGGAACCATCATTAATTTGTGGATTGCCTGGAAGCGGATATGTGGGGAAACTTGCAGTTGACCATCTTGTTGAAGAGTTAAATGGAACTCCATTTGCAAGCATGTTCTCATCATCATTTCCCCCCCAGGTCTTGATCCAATCTGATGGAACAGCCGATCTCATGAAAAACGTACTATACTATTGCAAAGGTAAATCACATGACTTGATTCTTCTAAGTGGTGATGCGCAACCAGTTACGCCGGAAAGTGAGTATGAAATGGCAGAGGAGATTACAAAAATTTGTGAAAAACTAGGAGTAAAAACAATCTATACGCTTGCAGCATACATAACTGGCACATTTTCAAAGACTCAGAAGGTTTATGGAACAAGCACATCAACAAAAATTGTAAAAGAATTTCCAAAATATGGAATTTCCACTATGAACAGCGGCAGCATTACCGGTATGAATGGACTAATTATTGGTGTAGGAAAAAGAAAAGGAATAACAGGAATTTGTCTATTAGGCGAGACTTCGGGTTACGTTGTTGACGCAAAAGCATCAAAAGCAGTACTTGAAACCTTGGCTAAAATGTTAGATCTTAAGCTTGATCTTACAGGTATTACAAAGAAGGCACAAGATACAGAACAGCTAGTAAAAACAATTGAGGAACAAATGGGCCAGAGGGCAGGTGCAGAATCTCTGCCGATGGCACAACAAGACAAGAAATTAGGATACATCAGCTAGATGAAAAAACGTGGTCCAATTGTAATAATTATTGGAGCAGTGCTAATGGTATCAGCTATCACTGTTGCCTATTCTGCCATGCTAGGGATAGGTGAGAGCATCAATGGAAATGATTTCTTTCCATCGCCCGAAAGTATGTTTGATGATATCACTGACAAAGTTGAGATCGATGCTGGTACTGCGTATACATTTTCTCACACAACTAGTGCTTCTCAGGTGCCTCTGATGTGGGGAATCCACATAACAGACTACAAGCCTGATGGCCATGTCTCAATTTCAATATCAAACATATTTGGTGATAAATTTGGCTCATTTGACGAGGGAGACCCAATATTCATCAAATCCTTCGTAGCACCAAAAGTTAACACATACAATTTCTATGTAGAAAACAGGGGAAAAGAACCGCTAACAGCT
>MNFB01000013.1 GCA_001917995.1 Thaumarchaeota archaeon 13_1_40CM_4_38_7
AAAGGGTCTTGATTTGGCAAAGATGTTTGGCAATATACTAATGAAGAGATCATTTGATGCTGTAGGTTCATGGCACGTCAAAGGACTCTTCTTGGGTATGATGCACTTCCAAGACAAATACAACGAAGACTTGGAAAGACTACAAAGATGTGATATTCATTACCTCACACCAGATTTGAGAATTGTTCCATTCTGTGCGTTTAATGTAATTCCCGAATGGTATAGAGATCGAATCCAAAAGAAATATTCTATCAGTGTTGAAGAATGGGAACAAAGAGTCGGTGCAAAGCTAGAGGATGGACTTTATAGAGGTATTATGAGAAAAGGTTCAGGCGACGAGCTTGCTGCTGGCTGCGCAAAGAGCCAGATGTTCCACGAAGCATCACAAGCTTTAATGTGACTCCCAAAAACACCCTTTTACTTTTGAACCTTTTAATCTAATACCTTATTAGATAATCAATCTTCATTCCACAATAATGCAAGTGTTGATAATTTCACCAACGCAAGGTGGCATAGGTGGAATAGCACAACATGTTCAAGGACTATCTGAATTTCTCATGAAAAATGGTCACAAAGTGGATGTCTTATCTTCAGAAAACACGTTCACTATTCCTGTAAAGGGACTTAAAAATCTAAGCTTTATGATATCAGCATTTCTTAAGACTAAATTCAAGAGAGGTAACGACATAGTACATGCACACAATCTTCCATCAGCTTTACCAATGAAGAACGCCGCCGGTAAGAAAGTTCTCACTCTCCATGGAATTTATTCCAAACAGATTGATGTGTTACATGGAAAAACAACAGGTAAACTTTCTGCTTCTTACGAAAAAGATGCGTTATATTGGGCAGATGCAATCACAGCAATTTCAAAAGAAGCTTTTGATTATTACACAAAATTAGGATTTAAGGTGCATCACATTCCGAATGCCTTGAATATTTCTTCGTTGCCAACGCAAATAGAAAGGAGATACGAAAAACAGGTGATATATGCAGGACGCCTTTCAAGAGAAAAAGGGATTTTAAATCTACTGAATATGGCAGAGAATTTCCCTAGTGATGTACATGTATTGATTTTAGGATCCGGACCAGATGAGGATCTTGTTAAGAAAGCAACAAAAACAAAACAAAACATACACTTCTTGGGTTATCAGCCAAGAGAAAAAATAATACCTCTGATAAGGGGCTCAGATGTGCTAATTCAACCATCCTTAGCTGAGGGTGTTAGTTCTACTCTTCTTGAAGCAATGGCATGTAAAACGCCTATAGTTGCCACAAAAGTTGGTGGAAATGTTGAGGTGATAGAGCATGATAAATCAGGAATTTTGGTAGATGCTGAATCTTGTCAAAATATGGCAGCTTCTGTACTTGATCTATTATCTGATAAAGAAAAGGCGGAAAAATTGCGTGAAGAATCTTTCAGAAGGGTACAAAAATATGATTGGTCTCACGTTGGAAATCTTTACTTGAATATCTACGAATCTCTGTTGTAATGGTATAAAGGATGTGAGTAATTAGAGGTGGAGTAGCTTAACATGACAAAGATTGGAATAGTAATGGGAACTAGACCAGAAATAATTAAACTATCTCCAATTATAAAAAAACTTCCCAGTAGTAAATGCAGTGTAATTTTTACCGGTCAACATTATGATTATGATCTTGGATTAAAATTCGTAGAAGAACTAGGTCTTCGTACGCCTGATGTTACAATGAAACTCAAAAAATCTGGAAATTCTCCAAAAGATAAGGCTACTCAAATAGGAGAAATTGTTATCAATCTGGCAAAATCATTATCAAAAGAAAAACCGGACGCCACACTCGTACTGGGAGATACAAATACTATTTTAGCAGCTGGCATGGCATCACTTAAGAACAGCATTCCATTGTTTCACGTTGAGGCAGGCTTGAGGAGCTTTGACTGGAGAATGCCAGAAGAACATAATCGAATTGTTGTTGATCACATATCAGAATTACTTTTTGCGCCTACTTCAAACGCAAAGAAAAATCTTGAATCAGAATCAGTTCATGGAAGTATATTCGTGACAGGAAATACCGTTATCGACGCCGTCGAAGATAACATAGATTTGGCAGAAAAAAAATCTAGCATTACAATCCGATATGATGACTTTATACTAGTAACTTTTCACAGATCAGAAAATGTAGATGACCCACAAACCTTAGGGGGAATGATAAAGGCGCTACTGGAATCTGACACCAAATTTCTATTTCCTATTCACCCACATACCCTTAAGAACCTGCATTTGTTTGGTCTATATGATAAGGTTGCAAATTCTAAAAATATCATTCTCCTCGAGGCTATTGGATATTTCGATATGTTGTTGTTAATGAAGAAATGTCGTTTCATAGTGACTGATTCGGGGGGATTACAAGAAGAAGCTACTTCTCCAAAGATCAGAAAAAAAGTTCTTGTCATAAGAAAGACTACAGATAGGCCAGAGTCTATTAGATTAGGTTTTTCAGAGCTTGTTGGGACAACAAGACAAAACATTGTTAGAGCTATAGAAAGAACATTAAATAATCCGAATATCCACTCTCGCGCATCTCCATACGGAAATGGTAGATCTTCAGAACAAATAGTAAACATAATTAGCAAATATCTGCGAAGTTCATAGACAGATAGAAATAAAGTAGACTTTGGATGTCAAAGAAACAAAATATGTATGATGATTCAGACTTGCAACGTCTTTACAATGAATCCTACTTCGCAGTTCGTTCACGTCCTTCTATGTGGAAAAGAAGAGCGGAGTTCGTTGCAGAAAAATTCAGACCTCAAACAGTATTAGATATCGGCAGCTCATGGGGGGAATTTGTAAAATCATTAAATGATAAAGGGATAGATGCTTACGGAATAGATGGATCTGATTTTGCAATATCTCATACGGATCCATCCATCAAGAATAAAATCTTTAAAGTTAATTTCAATAGTGATGCTTTTCCCTTCAACGATAATACATTCGATTTAATCACAGGATTTTATGTAATAGAGCACATACATAACATCAAGTTCTTCACAAAGGAGATTTATAGGAATCTGAAGAGCAATGGTACTATCTGGTTTCTTACTCCCAACTTGGGTGTTGAAGGTAGAACTGAAGTAGATGTATTTACAAACAAATTTGAAGACTGGAAAAAAATATTCGAAGACTGCCAGTTTCAGGTTACAAAATTTAGCCCTCATGAAATGTTGACTTTGAAGGGTAGACTTGGCAAATTGAGGTTGCACAAATTGCCACGATCAGCTCAGAATATCATAAAGCGTATTGCGTACGATTTTGTAAACAAAACGAGTATGAATGATACCTCATTCTTACTTGCAAAAAAATAATCATTGATTCTTGATTTTTTCGTATTCGTTTATTATGGTTTGTACTATGTTCCTCCAATCAAATCTTGAAGCCATCTCAGCCGACTTTAGCCCCATCTCCTGCCTAACTTTTTCATTTTCTAAAAGTTCTATAATTTTTTTTGCGAGTTCATCGGAATTTTCTATAATATATCCATTGTAACCATTTATCAACACATCATTAGTGAGGGTTCCCTTTACTGCCAATATGGGTAAAGATGACGCCATGTATTCTAGTACTTTTATTGGTAGAACATTTTTTGTCACATTAGTACATCTTAGAGGACCTATTCCTATTGCACTAGATGCAAGGTAAGAAGGAATAAAAGATCTTTCGACCCATCCTTTAAATTCTACATTACTGGTCAGGTTTTTCTTTTTTACCTCACCTCTTAATCTCACAAGTTCAGGTCCTTCTCCCAATAGGACAAATTTTGAATCAGGTAACTTGGTGACAACTTTCGCAGATGCCTCCAATAATATATCCAACCCTCTGTGATAATACATCATTCCAGAAAATACGACTATTCTCTTTCTTTCGCTATTATGTATATGGAAAAGTGATAAGTTTACTCCATTTGGAATTATTCTTATCCTTTCTTTTGGAACCTTATAATAAGAACTAACTAGATCTCTCGTGTCAGGATTGGAAACAAATAATATGTTTGCATCGTTCAAAGTCTTTGAACTATAAATTTTTTCAATCCTGCGCTGGATAACTTTTAGTCCTGATGATTTTTCATAAACCGCATCATCAATTTTCACCATAACTGGAATTCCAAGGGATTTGCCACAGGAAACTGCTGCATATGGAACAAGATGAAATGGATGAAATATAGTAAATACAAAATCGAATTTTTCCTTCCTTCCAAGCTCCTCTCCTTTTCTTTTCAAATTTGGATAACATCGTCTAGCTGCTAATTTCAGATTTGATCTAGATGGAGTTTCTACCCGTATCACATTTATTTTTGAATTAATTTTAGGTTCATACCGCTCACCTTTCCATTCTAAATCTGGCACAAGGACGGTTACATCATGACCTAATTCAGCAAACGTAGATGCTAAGTCAAAGGAGACAACGGATCCACCTCCGCTAATAGGTGGAAAATGGAAAACCAGAATAAGAATTCGCATGAGTTTAGACTTTTAAACAAGGACTAAAACGTTATGTTTGGATGTCTTCATCTTTTGATAAAGTTAAAAGCTGGATAATTTCATCTGGACTTTACATAAACGAATTAAATAACGAAAACTACGGTGCTGTTCATTCATACTATGATATTAAAAGTCAGGAATACGGCTTTCTTTATCCAGAAATCACGGGATACTTCCTCAGCGTAATTAGATTTCTGTATCAGTTTGAAAAAAATAAAGACTATCTCAAGATGGCTGAATCATCTGCTAATTGGTTGATTGGGATTTATGATAAGTACGGCGGAATAATAATGGGGATCGACGCAGATACGTCAAAACGAAAATCTGCTTTCTCCTTTGATACAGCAATCTGTGCCAAGGGGCTCATTGATTGCTACCTAATTACTAAAAAGGAGATCTACCTTGCACACGCAGAATCACTAGTAAATTGGCTCTTAAACGGAGCAATAGAGCAGGACGGAACGGTCAAACCTTACAAGAATCTTGAAACCCAAGATTTTATGAATACTGGCGATGTTTGGTACAGAAAAAAGGGTTGTTTACACATCAAAACTGCAATACCACTCTTCCAATTGTATCAGTTAAGAAACCGTTCTGAGCTGTTAGAGGCGGCAGATAAAATTTCTAACGCTTATACGCGATTCCATAAATCTGATGGCAGTTTTTCTTTACATGAAAACAGTGACGTAGTAAATCTACATACACAATGTTATGCTATGGAAGGACTACTTTATGCCTTCAGTATGACAAAAAATGAAGTATATTTGGAAAGCTGTAAGAAAGCGATAGAATGGTCCATAAAGAAAATTGAGAATGATGGCAGTATCAGACTCTGGCATGGCGTCAGATATCAATCCAAAGCAAGTTATCCCATTGCTCAATTAGTTAGGTTGATGATATTAATAGATAGTTTTGAAAAAAATAGTAAGTACAAGAGCCAGATTGACAAATTACATTCATTCTTGTTAACGATGCAGGTTCTTGATGGTGATAAGAAGACATCGGGGGGTTTCATAGAAGAAATTTACAAATCTTTTACTGGGTGGAAAAAGAAGCAGAGACTCATCTCATGGGGTTCTATGTTTGCTTTACAGTGCTTAAAGTGGTACGATATGTCCAATGAACTGAACTTTAATAGTTCAATTGAATTCATCTATTAGTCTATATGCAATCCAAATTGAGTCAGAATTTGTATGGGATTTAATAACAAGATAATTATTGTAATCATCGCTGCAATTGCTCTTTATGCGGTTTTTCTTTTAATGTCTGATATCACAGCTTTATCAAAACAGGTTATCAAGTTTAGATTTCAATATCTACCAATTATCCTCATCCTAGTGCCATCCAGCTGGATTCCACTTTTTATAAGATGGAGATTCCTTTTAGGAAATTCAGGCATTCAAGTTCCATGGAAGGAAAACCTAAAGATTTTCTTGGCAGGTAATGCTTTGGCCATTACTCCTGGAAAAGTCGGTGATCTTGTCAAATCCCAGCTGCTTAAATCCAAATTTGACATTCAACGAACTCGGACCGCACCCATTGTGCTAGTTGAAAAAGTCTATGATTTAGTGGGTGCCGTTGCAGCCTCTCTATTTGGTGTCTGGTTATTGGGTATTGGTGCATACATAATCCTAGTTGCATCTAGCATACTGGTTATTGCCTTTGTGCTGATTTCCTCAAGTAGTATGTTCAAGAAAGTTCTCGGTTTATTGAGTAAATTCAAATTTGCATCAAAAATCCTTTTGCCACTCTCAGAATCATACGAAGTGGTAAGATCATCCTGCAGAGGTAAAGTGGCCACCGTGGCATCTTTACTTACTGTATGCTACTGGATGATGGAATCACTTGCTGTCTATTTCGTTCTGGTTGCCTTTGGAGTCGACACCCTCAATTACTTTAACGTTGTATCCACGTATACCACTTCTCTGATCTTAGGCGCTGCATCATTCGTTCCGGGTGGTATCGGTGTTGCTGAGGGAAGTCTTGTGGGTCTTCTGAGTCTTCAAGGTGTCAAGATTTCATCTGCCTTCACTCCCGTTGTCATAATTAGATTGTCGACATTGTGGTATGCAGTGGGTGTTGGATTTCTTGCACTGAAGCTGACCGGTGGCATTTCGGTTTCAGAAAAGTAGCTGTCTAGATTATTTTTTCATTGCTATAGTAAAATATGAATGCCTACAAATTTAACCCAACAAGAGATTTACAAACAATCTTTCAATGGTAAGATTATATACATCAAATCAACTGTGATATCTATTTGTCATCAAATTTTAAGATAAGAGTTGCAGAGCCCAATATTACTGAAGAAGATGCAAGAGCTGCATACCAAGCCATAAAAGAAAACTGTTTAAGCTCTGGGCCGTACGTGGAAAAGTTCGAACACGATTTTGCTAACTATGTTGGAGTCAAGGAAGCAGTAGCAGTGAATTCGGGAACTGCGGCTTTGCACCTTCCAATAGAGTCACTGGGAATAAAAAATGGTGATGAAGTTATTACAACTCCTTTCACCTTTGCAGCCACTTCTAACGTCATTGTCCTTCAGAATGCAAAACCTGTATTTGTTGACATTGAACCAGAAACTTACAACCTTGATCCTTACAAAATTGAAAAGGCCTTGACTCCCAAAACAAAAGCTATAATGCCCATCCATTACGGTGGTCAATGCGCTGAAATGGATGCCATAAATGAGATTGCTCAAAAACATAATCTTTACGTAATTGAGGATGCGGCTCCAGCATTAGGAGCATTATACAAAGGACGCAAAGCCGGAACCTTAAGTATTGCAGCCGGATTTTCCTTCTTTCCAGATAAGAATATGACTACGGGTGAGGGCGGTATGATTGCCACCAATGACCATGAGCTTGCAGAAAAATGTCGAATTTTGAGAAAGAATGGGGCTTCTAAAAGGTATTACAATATTTACATTGGTTGGAATTTTAAGATGCCTGATCCTAACGCAGCGCTTGGCATATCACAACTTAAAAGAATTGAATCCATCATTGAAGCAAAAAATAAGGTTGCAAAATATTATAGCTCCCTCTTAAAAGATCGAGGCGTTATTCCCCCTCTTGTAAAGGATTACAATAGACATACTTTCATGTTGTATGTGATTCTAACAAACAATAACAAGCAGCGAGAGACTATTAGACTTGGCCTGGAAAGGGAAGGAATTGAGACAAGAATTAACTTCCCCCCGATGCATCTGCAACCGGTCTATTCTAAGATGTTTGGATTCAAGAAGGGAATGTTTCCAGTAACGGAGGATATAGCCGAGAGAATACTTGGATTACCAATCTTCATCAAAATGACAAAAGAGCAGCAAGATACAGTAGTCGAAAAAATTCGAGGACTGGTCAATAATTAATGTACGAAGCCAAAAGAATCCTAGTTACTGGTGCCACTGGAATGCTAGGTTCTCATTTGGTAGAACTACTGCTGAAGCAAAAAGCTAGCGTACGCATCGTTGTTCATGAGAGGGAGATTCCACCTGAACTGAGAAACAAACAACTTGATCTCATACACGGTGATCTGACTGACAAAGAGGTAGCAAAAAAGGCTGTCAAGGGAATGAACCATGTTTTTCATTTGGCCGCCTTTACGGGTGGATTGGGAAGAACCAGTTTGCACCCAGCAAGTACACTTACACCTAATCTTGCCATGGATGGGAATGTCCTGGACGCCGCGAAAGATGAAAATGTAGAACGATTCATGTATGCAAGCTGCGCGTGCATTTATCCTAACAGTTCAAAAGACCTTTCTGAAGAAGACGCGTGGAAGGGAGATCCCCCGCAAGTGCATGCATCATATTCGTGGTCAAAGAGAATGGGAGAGCTACAGGCCATCTCATATAACAAGGAATATGGACTAAAAATGGCAATCGTCAGACCTTCTAATTCTTATGGGCCTAGAGACAACCTTGATGCTCAAGCATCGCACGTAATCGGTGCTTTGATTTTAAAAGCCATAAACAAGATGGATCCATTCGTAATATGGGGAGATGGAACTCCGGTACGCGAATTCATTTATGCGGAAGACGCTGCAAAGGGAATGTTACTTGCAATGGAAAAATACTGTGTCGCAGATCCGATTAATCTTGCAAGCGGCGAATATGTGACAATTAAAGACTTAGCTAGAAAGATAATAAAAATTTGTAGCTACAATCCAAAAATTAGTTTTGACAAAGACAAACCATCCGGACAAGTAAGACGCGTATTAACAAGCAAAAAGGCGTCTGAAAAGATTAGATTCAAAGCGGAAACATCTCTTGATGAAGGATTAAAGAAGACGATAGAATGGTATATACAAAACCGTTCAAATTGAGGTTTTGAGGTTTAGTGCATTGACTTTCAAAGATAGAAGAGTATTGGTCACCGGAGGCGCAGGTTTCATTGGCTCTGAGGCGGTAAGCCAGCTTTTAAAAGAAGGAGCCACGGTCACTGTCCTTGATAACTTCTCATCAGGTAAGATGCACTATTTACCCACCAAAAATAAGAGACTGAAAATTGTGAGAGGAGATATTGTAAATGAACAGATCGTTGACAAAACATCGAAAGATCAAGAAGTCATATTTCACCTGGCCGCTCTTCCATTTATTCCGGATTCGTATTATTATCCAGTCGACTTTTTCAAGATTAATACGGTAGGAAGCATGAACGTTTTATGGAGTGCTGTAAAATCAAAATCTGTAGATGTGGTCATCAATATTTCAACAAGTGAAGTCTACGGCTCGGCTCAATACACGCCAATGGATGAGAATCATCCAACTGCTCCTTATTCTACATATGCAGTAAGTAAGCTTGCGGCTGATAGAGCAGCATTTACAATACACAAAGAGAATGGCTTTCCTGTAGTAATAATAAGACCATTCAACACTTATGGTCCAAGATACACCCAACCCTACATAATACCTGAGATAATGAGTCAGGTTCTTAGAGGATCAAAAGAACTGAGCTTAGGAAACACAAATTCTTCCAGAGACTTTACGTTTGTTTCGGATACCGTAAACGCATTCCTAAAGGCCGCGCAAGAGAAGAAAGCAATAGGCGAGATAATCAACGTCGGCTCTGAGGTGGAAATAAGAATTCTAGATATTGCTAACAAGATAGCCAAGATTGCCGGTGTTAAGGTTCGAATCAAAAGAGATGAGAGTAGATTTAGACCATATGACGTTAACAGACTTGTATGTAACAGTCGAAAAGCCCAGAGTCTGCTTAACTGGAAACCAAAGATCTCTCTGGAAAAGGGGCTTCGTATAACATACCAATGGGCTAAGAAAAACAAGGTAGCTTTTGCTGCACCTTTCACAAGGTTCTATTACAAGAATTCACGGTAGAGAACCTATAGCGCTTAAGGAAAATAATTCACGAGGAAAATCTGGCATTCTAGGAATTAGAAAGTATTGATATGCTTATTCAATTTCATCTTGTTATAATTTGGCTGCCTTAATTGTTACGATGAGTCCAAATTTTTCTGAAAATGTTTTTTCCAGTATCTTGTTAGCCTTCTCCATTGACTTAAAAGGCAGAATTACTCTTTTGCTGATTTTTTCAATGTTGAAACCATTGGATTGGAGTATTAGTTTTACTCGCTTTTCATCCATAAAACTCCTTACCCCATCATCAAAATACATTTTGCTTACTCCAATTTTTCTCAAAAAATTTCTAATCTTGTGTACGAAGACCATTTCTTGATTTGTCGATGTGATAAAGAGAGTGCCATTTTCCTTAAGAACGTTATTGGAATTTTTTATGAATAATTCAGGATTTGAAAGATAATATATTACTTCAGTACAAATTATCTTGTCAAAGACAGCATTTCTGAAGGGAAGGTACTCAGCACTACAACAAACTACTTCTGTAGCTTTTTCTTTTGCTTTTTTGCACATTTCAAAAGAAAAATCACTACATATTAGATCTTTATTTTGTATGAATTTTGTTATATTTCCTGTTGCTGAGCCAACCTCAAGTAGAATATCATCTGATCTGACGTCGAACGACTCATATCTTTTTTGGGCGGTGTAGAAATGTATGACATCATCAAATGTCTCTGCTATGCCATCAAACCTTTTTTGATACTCGTTTGTCTTCATTATGGTCTGGTCTGTTTCCTGTAACTATAGTTTTTTTGCTTCGATGTTTAAGCTCATAAGTAGTCCATGTTCCTTGTCCATATGTGGTAAGTAAGCTTGACTATAATCATCGATATGACCATGATCCACTTTCCTCCAATTCCATTCTTTGATCTCATGGAAGCCTGCGTTTGTTAATAAATTTGATAATAATCTCCTGTCCAAAATCATTTTGTGATAATCATACTTTGTCTTCTGACCTCCAATTATTAGTCCAAGCAAGTCCTCAAGTCTGTTGGTCTGTGTATACCATGCAACTACCTTTTCAAAATCAGGTACTGCCAATCTTAATAAGCCATTTTTTTTAAGTTTCTTATTCCACGTCATTAAAACATCTTGGACTTCATGTCTACCAATATGTTCAAGAATATGACAGGCATAAATCATGTCGCACGAGCCATCCGGAATTTTTGATAATGTTCTTGCATCATCTTTGATATCAACTCCTACTAGATCATCATCAATATCCAAATTGGTCCATCCAGGTAGGAGCTTCTGACCACAGCCGATGTGTAATTTCACGCTTTTTTAATACAACAAGGGTCTTATATACAGAAGCCGGATTTAGTTAAGGTAAACACTGGACCGGCCATTCAACTTTGGAAGCTATCCGTGTTGTGAGCTAGTTCAACCATACAACTGTAGCTAATTAAATCCACATCAGAACACTTTAGATTTCCTAGAAGGCAAAATCATTGAACAATAGATGCAACAAAAGTGCTCAAAATAATTATATTGTAATGGAAAACTCCCAGTGACATGTCAGCAGCTGTTGTGATTACAACATTAAATGAGGTTGACGGAATAAGAGCAATACTTCCTAAACTCAAAAGAGAGTGGGCAGACGAGTGGGTGATCGTAGATGGTAATTCAACAGATGGTACGATCGAAGAAGCAAGAAAAATGGGATTTAGAGTAGTTCTTCAAAAAAACAAGGGTCATGGAGATGCAGTAATTATGGGATTCAACGAAACAAAATCCGACTATATATTGTTTTGGGGACCAGATGGTAATCATGAGATTGAAGAAATACCAAGATTGATCAAGAAAATTAAAGAGGGATATGATCAAGTAGTAGTCTCTAGGTTTGGAAAAACATCAGTTAATCAAGATGCAGGATCGCTTGATAGGTTTGGCAATAGACTATTTACTTTTTTAATCAACGTTTTCTTTGGTGGCGATATTTCAGATGCTTTGAATCTTAGTAGAATCATAACAAGAGAGTCAATGTTAAAATTGAAATTAGATGCTCCTGGTCTAGAAGCAACTACACAAATGAGTATTAGGGCATTTAAAAAAAGACATAAGATAATTGAGATTATGGGAAATGAAGGACCCAGAATAGGCGGTAAAAGAAAGATGCGACCGCTCCCGACAGGAGCAGCCATAAGTTTGCTAATCATAAAAGAATTTATTTTTTGGAAAGTGTAAGCATGGGCCTTTCTAAAAAAGAGATTGCGATACTTCTTATCATTATAGCCGCGCTTTCCCTTATCTTCAAAGCCTATTTTCTGACCCTTTCTATTCCAGTAGTGTCAGACACGTTCGGTTTTGTACTAAATGCAATTGCCTATAGTCATGGTGACTTTGCTCTCACTCCAAAGCAGCAACCTGGATGGCCCCTTCTTATAGCACCCTTCCTTTCTCCTATTAGTTCTAGTCATTTCATTGTTTATGAGAATGTTGCACGAACCCTGAGTTTGGCAGTAAGTACGGCAACTATTGTACCGATGTATCTTCTGGCTAGGAAATTTTTTGATGAAAAATACTCTCTAGTGGCTGCAGCTCTATTGGCATTCGAACCCCATCTCAATTACTGGGCATCTTCCGGATTCTCGGAGCCGCTTTATAACTTGGTCATTATAGGTTCATTCTATTTTATTCTGAATAAAGACACAAGATCTGCTTACATAGCATTTCTTTTGGCTGGATTTCTGTGGTGGGTGAGACCAAATGGAATTGTAATGATTATTGTTGTATCAATAGTTTACTTTATCAATTTCCGTAGATCGCAGCGTATGGTGTTGAAGTATGCTGTATGCCTTGCCATATTTTTTGCAGTCATCTCACCGATTCTGATACAAAGAGACATACAATATGGTGATCCTCTCTATGTTTATTACGGTGAGAGTCTCTTCCTTGGTGACTACGCGAAGATTGGACAAGAAAATGTAAATAGCGTAGACACTGGAGCTCTCGATTATATTCACAAAAATGGTTTGTCGCATTTTATCAGTAAATTCATTTTAGGGGGAACCTACCACATCTTAAACGATACTCTAAAAATCTCATTTCCTTATTTGATACTTCTGCTTCCATTTGGATTAATTTTCTCTTTACGTGCTGTTGATCAAAATAAGAAGTATATCGCCGCTAATTGGACAATCGTTTTGGCTATATTGGCTTCACTTGCTATACCGTATGCCGTAGTTCAAGAATATCGATTCCTATTTTCGTTATTTCCATTTTTGATCATATTCGCAACAATACCTATCCAGCGAGTCATAAAGTATGGATTTAGAACCTTCACTTTTTCTGACAAACAAAAGTATCTGGCCATGGTAATTGTTCTTGCAATTGTATTTGTTATGGGAGCACTATTTGTGCTAAGATATGAAAAGATGGATAGAGGCGAGGTCAAAGAAGAGATTGAATTTGCAAAGTTTATCGAAAATAATTTGAAAGGAAAACTAATGGATGCAGGCTACAATGTAGCTTACTTGCCCTATGTGAACCTCGAGGAAACTCCAGATGGTATTAAGACGTACAATATAAATCGCGGTAAGTTACCCTTCCAAGGATTTCCATATACGACAGGCAATGTGACTTTAACATCAATTTATGGTGCGTCTGTAGAAGACATAGTTTCTAGCGGTGAAAAGTATAATCTCAAATACATTGCCATAAACCAAAAAGGGGCTGTCTTTTTCAAGTTTCTTGATGATATCTATGACCATGAAGAAAAGTATCCTTATTTGACAAAGGTCTATGATTCTACTGAGCAAGGATTCAAGAAATTCAAAGTAAAAGTTTTTGAAATAAACTACGACAAATTTCACAAGCTGGCAATAATTGGATAATCTGAAAAATTCATTTAGCCTATTGGCCAAAACCTATCTACTTTCTTAATAGTTCAAGGTAGATGTCTGCTTCTCTTTTTTCCATGATATCGATATCAAATTCTTTTGCTTTTCGCAACGACTTTGCAGATAACTCTTGTCTCAGTTTTGAATCAAGGAGAACCTTCTTAAGCTCTTGTGCAAAAGAGTTGGAATCTCTATTCGAAAAGACCACGACTTGTTCCAAGCCGTCTGAATATTCGTTCTTAGGATAGGGCACTATTACTGGTAATCCTGAAGCCATTGCCTCCATGACAGGTATCGGGAGTCCTTCCAATTCAGTATCATAAGCTAATGCAAAAACATCCGCGGATTTATAATATCTTTGAATTTCGTTATTGGGAACAGACTTCTTAATTGTTATTTTATTCTGCAGATTCAGGTCCCGTATTTGTTGTGATAACTTATCATGTAGTTCTCCATTTCCTATGATTAACAAATTAGCATTAACCTGTCGCATCGATTCGATCAAGCATTGATGATTCTTTTGCTCTGTGAGACGTCCAACCGAAATCACTAGAGGTTTGGGGAGCTCTAGAGATGTGGCCTCGGAGAATCTCTTGAAATCAATCTTATTGTAAAGAAGCTCTGGATTCTTTCCACCATGTCTTTTTACATATGATTCCAATATCTTGTAAACGATAGTGATTTTATCAGCATTCTTTAGAATAAATGGTTCAATGAATTTCTCTGTATACTTTAGTCCAAGATATCTCTTGAAACTGGTTTTTTTGTACAGGTTTCTCAAGCCATCATACTGAATATGAAGAGAAACAAACAAAGGAATTCTTAGCTCTTTTGCGCAGTTAGCGGCAAACCATCCTTCCACTAGCGGATTATAGGTTCTAATAATATCAGGTTTGATACCTCTTACTAACTGCAGTATCTTATTCACGTTTTTTGATCTGTTCTTAAGATTGATTCTGCCAACACTATGAATTTTCAATTTTGCGTCTCCTGCTATGGTCTGAACCTTCGATTCTTCGACATCATTGTCTGTAAATGATATGATATCAATCTCGTCAAATGTGTTACATGGATTATAATACCTGTCCTTAATCTCACCTTTATCATAATAAGAAATTATTGGATCATTTGGGAAGACACATAATTTTAATCTCGACATTATTTATTAAGTGATTGACTCTCTTTAGTGTTCTCAGCTAAAATGGTATATGAGTGGGTCTATTGAAATCATTTCTCACTCAATGGAATTCGAAATTCCGTTATATCAGTATGTCTCTCTGGACAATAACAACACTCAGTAAAGTTTTTAGTAAAGGCTTAATTCTTAGAGATTCGAAGTGAACCTACTTTCAGAAGAACAAAAACAATTTTTTGATGAAGAAGGTTACCTAGTGGTTAGCAAAAATATTCCATTTGAACCATTAGAAAAAGCAAGGGAAGCAAGCAAGCGTATAATAAAAAAATGTGAACGGGGCTATCCATATTGTAGAGCTGACGACAAAATATCAGACACAATGATAGAAAAGATCGATCACATATTTCACCCAGACATTTTTGAACAGGATATATTTAGAGCGATAATGGATTCACAAATTTTAGAATACTCTAAAGAAATCATATCGTATTACGGTCATAACGATATCTTTATGTCATTCAATAGAATGCATACTACGTACAAGTATAGTACATGGCAGAACTGGCATAGAGATGGTGTAGCGGATGGAAGAGTGATTAGTATCAAGGCAACTTTGCCGCTTTACAGCGAATGTGGATTCTTCGTGATCCCCAAGAGTCATAAAAAAGGGAACAAAGACTTGGATGGTACAGATTCAAGAATAAGGGGTCATCTCAAAAATGAGATCATTGTGCCAGTGAAGGCAGGAGATCTACTGTTCTTTCACGATGCGATCGTCCATAAAGGATCATGTGCTGGGAGAGAAAAATACAGGCGAGCGCACATACATTTTAGGTTCACCGCAACGCGATTCGCAAACGAGACACCGAAGGTATGGGAGGAGTGGGAATCACGGCCAGATCTAGTCTCACTTGCAAATGATGGCTGGAGGGAGATACTTACCAAGAGGGTAGCAATAGAAAAAAGCTATAAAACAACCGAGAGAAACAAGACTACGTCACTAGTTAGATTCAACCAATTTGTCGCTAAATTTTATTATTATTTCTCTGCATTACTTCCAAAGAATTCCAAGTGGATTGTTGAGCCAAATCAACGATTTGAACCATATCTGAGAGTACCAAAAGAACTTGAATCTATGTTTGATAATACAAATTAAACCTTACGCTATCTCATAATTTAAAATATAAGTAATTACGTCTAATAATTATATAACTATTCTATCCGGAAAACTTTTTCAATTTCTTCATCGTCATTGATGCTTTTAATGGGTCTCGCACGTCGTCTTTTTTTGTAATTTCTATAAGACCAATCTAGGCGACCAAGAGCTCTAAGAATTTTATGTGATCTCTTTTTTTGAATTTTTATCAAATGGTAATATGGAAATTCAGAACCGCCCCACTTTTTTTTGTAAGAAAATAAACTATCCCACTGTTCATGATATTTTTTATCAATCGAATTTTTGGGAGGCGCCAATCCACCGGAGAAATCATAAATTCTAAGACCAAAATCCTTTGCCCACTTTAGGGCCCACCAAGTAAGCAAAGTTCCACCAAGATTAGTAGGTCTTGAATATGAATTCAAAACCTCATGAGTATAAGCAATTCCGTTAAAGCAACCAAGCCTGAGACCTGAGATTAGTTCGTCTCCATCATAAGCCAAAAATATCTTTTCTATGCCTGTTTTGTAATAATTCCAGTATTTTTGTGCACGCTCAGTTAAATTAATCATTTTAATTCCTTTTGTTTCAGCCCATTCCTTTCCTAGCTTAAAATAATCAATCACTTCACTGTATTCTTCGAGGGTTTTAACTCTGATGTTTCTTTTTTCTGCTCTTTTAACATCGCCTCTAGATTTTTTGGTAACATTGTTCCATAATTCTTCTATATTTTTGTCCAGATTTGTTGCTAGAGTCACGAATTCTTCTACATGGTAATTATTTTTTCTGAACTCTCCCAGGTAATTCTTATCGATTAAAAGGTCTTGTGGAGGTGAATAACCATCAATTAATATCAAATTATATTCTCTTGCTATGGAATCTAAAGATTCAATTATTTTGCGTAGTATCTCTGTTCTTTCTCTTTCATCAATTGTATGAATTATGGGGCCACTTACCCAGATACCTTTAGATCCAAGTTTGGAAAGGATTTTTCCAAATTTGCGAAATATCACACTAGAATATAGATTGATTGGATTTCTTATTATCAAACCTA
>MNFB01000041.1 GCA_001917995.1 Thaumarchaeota archaeon 13_1_40CM_4_38_7
TTAATCTTATAGAATAATTACAATTCTAAAATGACACTAACTTTTGAAATGCGGGTAGTTTTAACGAACAATTGCAAACCTGCACTAAAAGTACTTTGGATTATCTATCCTCTACTTCCTGTAAAACTTCCACTGGCACAGCTTTGGTCACTGCATTCACTAAAAGTTCCATGTATCAGATCTGTAGTAAAGTATCCCTTCGTATGGAAACCTCCAAAGTCAGAGCTATCAAACTGGAAGGACGAAGAGCTTACTGTGCCTCCTTCAAAATTGAATGTTGCTGGTGCCAATGTGCAAAAGTCATTTGCCGGGTAATCTGGCGAGCTTGCATCGATGATGGAAATTGACCCAGTCAAGTCATTACCATTTTGTGTCAGTGTTGCCTCCCATGTTCCTGAAAATGAGCAGCCGTCAGACGTGGTGTCTTTCATTGAAAAAGAACCGCTCCAATGACCACTCAGGTCTCCTGCCGGAGTAATTGTTGTAGTCATTGTATTATTTGGAATAGGTTGGGGTACTGCAGTTACATCTGTTATCTGGTCTGGTGTCACTGTAAGTTCCTCGGTTACTGGGTTTTTACCTGGGGATGAAACACGTACACTATAATCATCAGCTGGAACTGAAACTGGTTGACCTTGATCGGTCTGAATTCGTTCTCCAAATCCTTGATTTGCTTTGCTAAAAATATCTAGTGACACATGATCAGTAGTCTCAGCTGGAGGCTCGTACTTTAACAGACCAGACGTCTTGTCACTAGGGCAATTATAAAAAATGGCAGATCCAACTTCTACATACTGGACTTGTTGCGAATTACATCCTGATACAGTATTAATATCCATTTTAGCTGTTATTTCACCAGTAACTCGACTGAACATATATGCGGGCATATCGGCTCCACCAGAACCGATAAGAAAGAGGCCATCAATTATTTTGCCCTGTTTGTTTTCTTCCTTAATCTTATCAATGGCTCCTTCAGATGATATAGATCCTGCTTCATATCCATGATTTTGTAAATACCCACTTACTGGTAACCAGCCATTTTTGTCTGCGTATTTTAGAGCTAATGCCAGTGAATCATAGATAAAATTAACTTTTTCAACTACATGACCGACTTGATGAACCTTATGAAGAAAAGACACTGGTAATAAATTTCCTGCTTGTCTTATACTGGTAGTTACTGCAACTTTTACAACTTCTTCAGATTCAGCAGAAGCAGAGGGAACAAAATAATTTTTCAAGGATGTAGGCGTAGTAGAACTGGTTTCGCTTGGAATCAATATGATCACTTGTACGGGATAATGTTTGTTAGGATCTATGACTAATAATGTGCCTACCGATTGTGTTTGAGAGTCTACAGATAATACTATATTTGCTCCAGCCAAGGGTTGACCAGTAGTATCATCAACAAAGCTAAATTGTACATGCTGACCAGATATTTGAAAAGTTGCCACCCCCTGTTGATCAGTCACAGCTGTATGTCCTTGGTCAGCAGTTTGGGTAGCTATGATTCCATTTTGAACCAGATATTGCATTCCCTTTACAAAATCAGAATCTCCGACTTGGCCTTCTGACCACCACTTTGCCGTGTTTTTAACCCATGACGGTATTGCATGTGATGACTGTGAGCTAACCTGCGTTGTTGCAACTACTATCACTCCCTGCTGAATTAGATATTGCAACCCTTTTACAAAATCATCATCGGTAATCGCACCTTGGGACCACCACTTTGCTGTATTTTTTATCCAGCTTGGGATGTTATAGCTTGAAACTTGTGTAGCAGCATTCGAATTAGTCTTTAGTGAGTATATCTTTAAGCTATTTACAACATAGGTTAACTCGTTATCGTAATTGCTACATTTGTCTTTTGGACATGTAGCAAAAATGCCATAATCCCTGTTTTGATTGATGATAAGAAATTGTACCATATCCTGTTCGCGAGCTGAGCCATCAGAGAAAGTTTCTGTCATCTTTCCATGCATCACATAGGTGGGAATTCCTTGGTAATTGCCAACACCAGTCTTGTATTGAAAATCAGAACACGTAAAGCCATTTTTTGCAATTGATGCATGAGAGCAAAGTATGCTTATTATCTGTGAAAGTTCACCAAGTATTTGTTGGTCTGTGCCAGTGTAGTCAGTGGTTTTATCATAAGAAAGTTCTAAAAATGTTTGTGAGTCTTTAGGAGGATAAAAATATGTTAACATGGATTTGCTCTGCGTTTTTTCTGAGTATGTCCAGTCACTTGGGTATTCGATTGAGACACCCTCATTGTTATTCTGATATAGTGTATAGGATGGCTGGCCAGATCCTGATGTTTGTGCAAATGCATCATGGGAACCTGTAACACTGGTTCCAGTGCTGCCAGATTGTGTCATTGCAAAAATCTGAAGCACTAGAATTGAAATTAATGCAATTGTAGAACCGTTGTGATTCATTCATAAAGTATCCCTAATCTTTGAGATGAATTACCGTATGTCATTTAATAATACAGTCAGGAGTCAAAACTGGATGAGACGAAAGTCGTCTAAATGCAAACCAAAAGGCTTGTTTTAATTATTGTTATACCAATTCAAAATTGGACTTAAAAGAGATTATAATTTTTATTTATGAATCTGTACGTTGCCCTTTGCTAGTGTAACACTCTTTGTATATCCTCCAGGTACCTCCTTAATTGTAATTGAAAATTTGTCATTTGAACCAGGCTCGCCATTGTCTTCAACATAAACTTTGAACGTGAACCCTTCTTTTCCGTTCACGGTTGCAGTTCCACTAAATGTTGTATTTGTACCACTGGGGTTAACTGACAAGAACTTGATATCTACACTGTGCAAGTTGATATTTGTAGCCCTGTCTTGATACTCTAGTTCTCCTTTGAATGTTATACCATCTGAGGATTGTACATTGAATCCAAAGTTTGTATCTTTGTTAAGCTGTGCACCTCCTCCTGTAACCTTTCCGGGAGTACCAGTTGGAGGTTTCGAAATTGGTGTAACAGTTACTGTGACATCTGCTGTTGAAGTACCACCGTGACCGTCTGATATTGTATAAGTAAAGGTCTCAACACCGCTAAAACCTGTGTTAGGTTTGTAGGTCAATGTCTGATTGGTATTGATCGTGACAACCCCACTTGTGGGTTGTTTTACAGATTGTACAGTAAGAACATCACCATCGATATCAGTATCATTTGCAAGTACGTTAATTATGATCTGTTTTCCTTGAGATGTAGTTACCTTATCAGCTACCGCTGATGGAGGATGATTAACTGGCGTTACAGTTATTATGGATACTTTAGCTTGCGCAGTCTCATTTGGAGCTTTGGCACCGTTTAGTGTAGTACCAGTTGCAGTAGCTATGTTTGTTGTATTTTCATTCAATATAGTAACACAGGTAAAGGTCGCCGATTGACCTGGAAGTAGAGAAGTAGCTCCGCCAGTTACGGGCGAACACTTGTTATCGGAGACAGATATGTTGTTAATTGGAGCCGTGCCATCGTTTTTCTCAACATAACTGTACTTGACTGGCAGCGGTGCAAGACCTGAAGTGACGTTAGCTGATTTGGTTAGTGTGGTAGATGCTACAGTTACAGTTACTGTAGCATTAGCCTTTTCAGTTACATTATCACCTGTAGTGATACAGTTTGGATCGTTACAAGCTGTTGCAGTAAGTGTGGCATTGTTAGTGAACTTGCCCGCCGTTGTATAGACATGAGTACAGGTAAATGCAGTTGTGGCACTCTGTCCCAAGGATGCAACATTTGGTGAGGGCAGTATGGGTGAACAGGTGTCATCTGAAAGATGGAGATTCTTCAGTGGTGCTGTGCCAGTATTATTCTCGGTATAAGTGAACAAGACAGGCAGTGGTGCAAGACCAGAGGTGACATTGGCTATCTTTGTCAGTGTAGTGTGTGGTACAAGATTTGTTACGGTGACTACGCCAGTCATCCAAGGATGAATCTGACAAAAATAATCAAATGTACCAGCTGTTGAGAATAAATGTGAGAATGTCTGGCCTGGCGCAATTGCTCCACTGTTAAATATTGTTCCTGGAGCGGTGGTACCAGACGGTGTACCACTTGTTACCGTATGAAATGTCGCATCAGTATTTGTCCATGTTACTGTATCTCCTGTCTGAATCTGTGAGTTCTGAGGATTGAAGCAGTTGTTTGCTGTTACACAGGACTGTCCAGATGATGCCCCATTTGATATTGTAACGCTTGTGAGACCTGGCTGTGGTGGTGTTGCGATGACATTGATTGTAACTGTTGATATGCTGCTGTCAAATGTACCATCATTTGATTTGAATGTGAAACTATCAGATCCAGTAAATCCCGTGTTTGGTGTGTATAATACTGTCGCAGCTCGGCCTGGTATGATCTGGCCTCTGATTTCTCCTGATGGATGCAGCGTACTGTGAATGTTTGTGTAGAGATGGCTTGCAAATAGTAGTGGTTTCTGAGCCGCAGTTAGGACAGCGGAGCCAATCTTTGTTGTACCAGGTGATAGTATAATAATTACAGGACCGTTTGTTCCAGCAGATCCATTGTGGATATGAGATGCTGTTTCCGTTGTGTTAAATCCTGTGTAATTAATTGACCAGCTAAATTGATTTGTGGAATTGTTGACACTAAAGATGCCAGTTCCAGTTGCGGTGGATCCAGTAGGTGGTACCTGTTGTGTTCCGTTTAGATTTGCAACAAATGTAGATTGTGTGTTTGAAAGTGCGGATAGCGTGCCATGAGTTGGGGCTGATACAATTGAGAACTGTAGTGTATCATTGTCTTCGTCGCTTGAAATTACAGTAATTGGTTTTGCATTGTTGTTTTGTGTAGTGATAGATTGTGTATATGATACTGGAGGTGTTCCGCCTGTTTGCACAGTTAACTCCTCTCTTGTCAAGCTTCCAGGGCTAGCCTGACCCGTTATAGTATTATGGCTGATAATGTTTCCGTTCTCGTCGAAAGTCTCAACTGTAATGGTAAACTGTCCGGAGCCAGTCCCCCTCACATCAAGGTTGTAGGTACCAGGATTAGGTAACCCGATAGAGATCTCCTGGGGCTCGCTTACAGGTCCAGTATACTGGGAACCAGGTATGTTGGCTACAATTCTCTGTGCCACTTGAGCATCCCCCTGTGAACCAAGGTCGGGATCAACAACCGGTTCAACTCCAACACTACGACCTTCCTGATCAGTAAGGAGCAACTGTACAGGTGAGTTTGCGGTGATCTTCATTAAGGCAGGAAAGGAAAATTGTTGGCCACCCAGACCAATAGTTGACTGTGCCATAGCATTGTATGTTCCGTATCCTGACTTGATTATGGTCAAGCCCGAACCTGAAAATATAACATTGCTATCGCCATTGGCATCACCACTGTCAAAGATGATGTTAAGGCCTTTTACTAGGCCCTGTGTGTTTGCTGCGATGGGATTGCAAGTAGTTGGAGAATGAGTTTCCGTACGCTCACCGTTGATAACGTCAATACGGTCAATGTCGCAAACGCCTGTCGCACTGTCCAGGTCAGCGTGAAGTGTGCTAGACGAAGTTTCCCCATTGCCAGGTGAAACAGTACCAGTGGAAGAAGAACACTCAGCGCTCTGGATAGAATCTTCAATAAAGGCACTGCCAGGGAAACCTGAGTTGTTGTCGCTACAAGCCGCATAACCAAATCTATCGGAGTGAACGTGAAGTGGTACTGCGAAAGGATTGGGATTCTTTACCTCAAATAGCATATTAACAACATCTGCTTCGGCAGATTGACTTATTCCCAAGCAGGGGAGAGGATCAGGTGGAAGAACGGTGAAATCGCAGTTAAAGTCCCCTTCGGCATGAGCCGACACCCCAACTTTTGGAGTGGTAATGGGAGAACCACCAACTCTTAGCTCTCCCAGCTTCTGTGGAGTGATAGAAGGTGAAGCGTCAGCATGGCTTGAAACGCGGGACTGCAAGAAACCTGGAGCGTTTGCAGAACAATCTACAGCTGTTCCGTCTGCAGTTTCCCTGTCGCTTGCCCCTGAAGCAGTACAACGTAACTCGATCTCGGTATAGAACACTTCTAAAGGTAGCATGCCACCTTGGAACGTCACACTTCTCGTATTGTCAATAGGATCATCGCCAAGAGTTGTTGTGCTAATAGCAGCCGTTGCCGGACCCAGAATAGTGCCATCAAGAACTGCATTATCTACATTAATTGTAATAGAAATTTGTGTGCCAAAGCAATTAGTCGCTGCATCAAGAGTGCCTAAACTCCAGGTTACTGTTCTTGTTGCAGGATCAAATATTCCAGCTCCATTGGTCTCTGAAACGAATGAAGTATGTTCAGGAAGTGTAAGTGTTAGCAATACGTTCTCGGGGTTTACAGAGCTGCATGTTTCTAATGTTGTTATACCAGTTTGGTACTGTACTGCAAGGATTACGGTTCTGCCAAAAGAGTTCAGGTCGTAGTTCACGGCTATGGGGGTAATCCCCAAGATAACGCCTTGGGCGGCGGCAGCATTTATGGGTAATAAAAAAGCTGGAAAACTGGCAACCTGCATAGCTAAGATAAATGCTACCGCTACAGCTAGTCCAGACTTAAGATTCATTAACTTACCAACCTGTGAATACGGTATTGATATACGTATTATTTATACATGCGGGAAAGACGTACACGGTGCAGTTACCATTCTCTGGAACCTTTGCCTACATTGACTCGATGCGTCGTATTTTGTGCCCCTTTGTTCGTAAAATTTGTTATTTCATGTTTGTAATTGATATAACGAAAGTTATTACAACAAAAAGATTTTCTTCTTGTCTGATGCTTTCTAGTATGAAATTTTTCTAAATATTCTGTTTATCAACTTTTATGGATGACGATGTCGCCGCCACCTAGCACAGTAGTTGGGTCTGAACTGTCAGGGGCATTTAGAAGGTTGTCATATACTAAACCACCATTGGAACCAGTTATCTTCATTCTGAACTTGTCAATTCCGCCGCCACCATTTATCTCACCATCAATAGCTGTCAGAATAAAATGGTAGCTACCTGCGCCATTTATTGTGCCTGTTCCTTTGTACTGGGCCTTTGCTCCTGCGACGACTAGCCAATCATAACTTGTAGAGTGGAAGTTTAGATTGGCAACTTTGAAGTTAAACTCTGTATTGCCAGATGGAACCGTCGCTCCATTTTGATACTTGGAGTTAAATCCAAATGTTGCTTTTCCTGTCAGAGCAGGATTAGCGGTATATGCGCCTGTTGGCGAGTTTATCCAACCGCTGCCGGTTACAAACCCACCATTTGGATCGTATGCCACTAAGTACTGGAACTGCGTAGTAGATGTGATACCGTCACTGTTGCTTACTGTCAATGTTATTGTGTATACTCCAGGTGTAGTGTAGGTATGAGTATTTTGGACAGAACCAGAACCACCAGATTCTGTCACTGTACCAGTACTAGTTGTACTATCACCCCAGTTCCAGCTTGCTGTGTGGGTGTCATCGGTATCATCTGTAAAGGTATCACTTGCAGTAAACTGTGTGTTTACTTGGATTGGATCTAGTGGCGCAATGATCGAACCAAGTAAGGCAGGATCCGTATCATCTTGTGATTTCTTGCCTATGGCAATCGGTGTACCGTTCAAAGCATTTACAGGAATGCTTCCGCAAATTATATTTCCTGACACAGTTGGATTACTTGCGTCATTCCAGATACCACCATACCAGTACTGCATGATATTAGTTTGGGCAGTTATGTTTGGATTTGAAATACAGACAAGCGAAGTTCCATCTGAGATTCCACTAATCTTAACATCATAAAATCCAACTAATTGAATACTTAATGCGCCAGTACCAGGCGGTTGAGTGTTGCCGTAATCAATTGAAGTTACGGAGATGTTGGTACCGTCAGGCGCAGAAGAGCCGCTCACTGTAACATTAACTCCGATTGTAGATTGCTGGACAAAAGCTGAGCCCTGTTGAATAACGGTAATTGCAATATTACAACTATTAATTGGGTTTCCAGAAAGTGTCCCTGAATTATTGATAGTACCTCCACAGTTGTTGAATATGCCAGAATTGGTGATGGTACCAGAGTTGGTGATGAGATCATTATTGGTGAGAGTGCCGGAATTATCTATGGTGCCCCCGGAATTATCAAGTTGACCGTTGTTGTTGATGGTACCAGTGTTGCTTAGCATGACGCCTGCATGGTTGGAGAACAAACTAGTTGATTCAATGTTAATGGTACCAGAGTTGGTGATGGTGCCTAAGTTGTCAATGTTAGCACCCTCGCCTCCTGGGCTCAGCGTACCGCTGTTTAGTATTGTACCAGAATTAGAGATGGTGCCACTCACTTGTGAGATTGTACCGCTTGGATGGTTGGTGATGGTGCCTAAGTTGTCAATAAGACCACCACCGGTGTTTGGAATACCGCGGATTGTACCATAATTGTCGATAGTGCCTTCTGCATTGTTAGTAATGGTACCAAAGACACTTAGTGTTGAATCATAGGCATTTATGATGACGCTAGTTTGATAGTTGTTGATCGAGCCAGAGTTGTTGATGGTACCTGCGGTACTATCAAGTTGACCGTTGTTGTTGATGGTACCAGTGTTGCTCAGCACGGCGTCTGCATGGTTGGAGAACAAACTAGTTGATTCAATGTTAATGGTACCAGAGTTGGTTATAACATCATCCGTTATGATTGTGCTTGGATGTTTGATGGGGAATGGATTGTTAGTGATGGTGTTGTAATTGTTGATGATACCAGAGTTGTTGATGTGGCTATGGTTGTCGATGGTGCCACCATTGTTACCACCGTTGCTGATGGTACCGTGGTTTTCTATAGTGCCAGTGTTGGTGATGGTACCGTCTAGGTTGCCAAGTATATAGTTGATAGTGATGGTGCCTTGGCTGTTGAAGATTCCATTGACGTAGTTGTCGAGGATGTCAATTATCATGTTGCCCGAGTTGTTGATGGTGCCGCCAGAGTTTTGCATGACGTAGCGGTCGTTGATGGTACCGCCGAGATTGTTATTGATGATACCGAAATTTATGATTGTGCCGTAGTTATATTGTGTATTACCGCTGTTGATGATGCCGTTGTTGGTGATGGTACCATAGTTATCGATCTCGGCGTGGTTGATGTTGATGGTGCCGCTGTTGGGGATGATGACGATGCCATAGTTGAAAAAGTACCAGGTGTTGAGGGTGATGGTGCCTGAGTCGATGATGGTAATGGCTCCGTAGTTGTTCAATTGACCGCCGTCGTTGACTATCGCGCCCGTGTTGGTGATGGTACCGCCGGGTTTGTTATCGAGGCTACCGTTTTTCAAAGTAATGGTACCGGTGTTGTTTATGGTGCCATAGTTGGTGAGGTAGGTTCGTGTAGTATAGTCGTTATCGATGGTGATGGTACCGGTGTTGTTTATGGTGCCGGTAACGTTTAGAACTAC
>MNFB01000064.1 GCA_001917995.1 Thaumarchaeota archaeon 13_1_40CM_4_38_7
GTAGTCTGTGCTGTTACGCCGGGAAGTGCATACTGTACTTTAACCGTATAGGTGCCACTTGCTCTCCAATAGACACCTATCGCCTTAATCGTGTCAGTATATTTGCCATCTTCTGAGACATCAATCTGGTCTACATGAACAAGATTGTTGTTAGGATCAAAAATTTGAATTGAGAGTTGGGTGTTTTTAACGGGTGATTTGACAGATCCGGAAATGACAATGGTGTCACCTAGGAGATAAGATAGTTTGTCTGTACTGACAGTAATTGGAGGTGCAGATGGGGGAGAGGGTGACGAAACTTGTCCAAAACCGGGTATGAAAAATGTAGAAATAATAATGAGTGAAATTAGAACAAGAATATAATGCATGTTCGATTTGTCTTTCTGCTGTATATTTCCTTTACTATGCTAGTAGTAAAAAAATGAAAAAGTAGAGTTGTTCTAGTATTTTGGCATGAATCTTAGTCCAGTCTTTGCAGATACTGCAATTATTGATATGATTGCAATTGAAAGTACTAGAGCTGCGATCGGACCAAATTCTGGAACTACTTGTGTACCGATGATCTCCTGCTTGAAATAGAATTGTCAAAGCTCTGGTGTCGGCGCTTGGCGTATCCACAAAATTATCTTGTTCTTCATCGTTTACTAGAACCAAGAAACCATCGTCTTGTTGTCCGGTTTTTGAATCAAGCACTGATCGTGGAATGTTGAGGGTTATTTGACCATCATTATCTGCCTGTATGTTCACTGTGAGGCTCTTAGATGAAGTGCTCAGTGTTGCTCCAGAAGCTGTTCCGCCATCAATACTGTAATCAATACAGTACAGTGCATTTCCTATTGTTGCTGAGAGTTGTTGCGATGTGCAACTTGTCTCTCCACCTCCAGGCATAGAGAACTCTGTTGTATCTGTATGTAATCCCTGTTGAGAGCCGTATTGAACATAAATGGTGTATGTCCCACCTACTGTCCATAATGGACTTGAGGTGTTGATTTTTGTTTGGAAGTCCCCATTGTTATCAACTGTTAGCTGATCAACTTCAACAACACTTCCTTCCGGATCAGAAACTTTCATTGTCACAGTTTGCCCGGTTATAGGTGATAGGACATGACCAGTGACAATTATTGTTGATTGTCGGTCGTAGGCATCCTTATCTGTTGATACAGAGATTGGCAGGATTTGTTGAGACCAAGTACTGCTGCTGAGAGTGCTTGCACTATTAGCATATGTATCAGCCGGTGATTGAGCAAATGCCGGCAAAATACCTACTACAGCCGCCATAGCAAGAATAGCGATCAACGCATATTCTTTATGAGTACTCATCTTGTCTGCGATTAAGCAGAATGGATATTTATGTATATTTAAAAAATGAAAAAATAGAGTTGTTCTAGTATTTTGGCATGAATCTTAGTCCAGTCTTTGCAGATACTGCAATTATTGATATGATTGCAATTGCAAGTACTAGAGCTGCGATCGGACCAAATTCTGGAATTACTGGCGTTTCGCCTGCAAGTTGGAATGCAACTTGGTTTGTTCTTGCTTGTTCATCTCCTTGCTGTACATAGATCGTATACTGGCCATTCTCTGCCATAAGTGTACTTGCGGTGTCTACCTTAGTTGCAAAGTCTCCATTACTGTCAAGCGTTAATTGAGCCGCGCCTACTACATTGCCAGAAGGACTGATTACTTTCATAGCTACGTCTTGGCCTGGGTATGGATTCTTTACATGACCGCTTACCATAATTACGGAGCTGTGATCATATATGGTCTTGTCAGTTGTCACCGTAATTGGTATTGGTGGAGACTGAATGTTGCTGCTTGTGTCATTGCAGTCAGGGCATGCTAGGTAAGGATTATCTGCTGCAAAGGCAGGTATAACACCTACTACAGCCGCCATAGCAAGAATAGCGATCAACGCATATTCTTTATGAGTACTCATCTTGTCTGCGATTAAGCAGAATGGATATTTATGTATATTTAAAAAATGAAAAAATAGAGTTGTTCTAGTATTTTGGCATGAATCTTAGTCCAGTCTTTGCAGATACTGCAATTATTGATATGATTGCAATTGCAAGTACTAGAGCTGCGATCGGACCAAATTCTGGAACTATCCATGTACCAATGATCTCTATCTCTTCAGTTCCATCAGAGAAAGGAATTGATAGGGTTCTGTCGGTTGGTGTTGTATTGGTTTCTTGGAAATCAGTATTTTCTTGGCCGTCGTTTAACACAAAGTACTTGTCATCAGTCTGATTGTCGTGCATCTTTGCCTCAATAAGTCCTCGTGGGAGCGTTATTGTTAATACTCCATCCCCAAAGGTCTGTATTGATACAATAAGGGATTTTGACTGGATATCAGCCTTTATGCCTAGGACTTTACCATTAGTGATACTATAAGTAACGGAAAAGTCGGTACCTTCAACTTTGATGGGCTGGCTTCCGCCTCCACCGGAACCTGCGAACTGGAAGGTCGTAGTTGCTGATCTGTCTTTGCTACCAAATTCAACCAGTACGCTGTAGGTACCAGCAGCCTGCCATAGACTGCCACCAGCCATTATACTTGTAGAATATGCCCTGTCAGTTCCAAGATCAACCTGATCCACTTTGATTACGTTTCCTATGGGATTTCTGATGATGACTGTAACGGGAGTACCTGAGATGTAATCTTTGGTTGAACCAGATATTGTGACCTTATCTCCATCATTGTAAGAAGGCTTGTCTGTAGTCACAGTAATTGCAGATGAGGATGATGAAGGAAATGTATTTCCAATCGTAGAATTTGTATCTGTTAAATTCTGGGTAGAATAAGGCGATGCAAATGCAGGTGCTACTCCTGTAGCACTAACCAGAATTGCAAGTAAGACACATCCTTTAAAGCGAGTACTCATCCTGGTTGGTGGATAAATTTTTTTACTATTTAAAGTTGCGGAAAAAATTATTGACAAAAAGTACTAATTTTGAAACATCTCCGATTAGATATATATTAACCTCTCGGTAGAAGCACCGTAGTTTGTTGATTAGTTATGTGTTTACAGCTAATGTTCAAAGGAGATTTTCAAAATGTTAGGTAAGAAAGAGAAAATACTAATTCCAGATCACATCTACGTTCCAAAACACGAGATAATGACCAAGGAAGAAGCTGAACAAGTTCTTGAAAAATATCATACAAAACCAACCGAAATGCCGCTAATTTATGTAAGTGACCCTGCGATTAGGGGTTTAGGGGTAAAACCTGGTGACATGATAAAAATAACAAGAAAGAGTTCTACAGCTGATGTAAGTGTCTACTATAGATACGTGGTGGAAGAGTAATGGCAAACATTTCAAATAAACGCTGGCCTATCATTCAGGATATTCTAAAGAGAGAGGGTATAGCTAGACAACATCTTAATTCCTATGATGAATTTCTTGAAAGAGGGCTACAAAGCATAATTGATGAAGTTGGCCAGATTGAAATAGAAAGTGCAGAATATCCATACAAGATTCAACTAGGAAAAGTGAAACTTCAACAACCACGTATGATGGAATTAGACGGTTCAATAACTCATATAGCTCCAATGGAAGCACGATTAAGAAACGTGACCTATGCTTCTCCAATAATGCTTGAGGCAAGTGTGGTAGAGGATGGTAAAATTCTTGAATCAAGATATGTTCACATTGGAGACATGCCTGTGATGGTAAGATCCAACGCTTGTATTTTGCACAATCTTTCTGATCAAAAACTTGTCGAATATGGCGAGGATCCAAATGATCCTGGTGGATACTTTATCATAAATGGTTCAGAACGTGTAATAGTAGGATTAGAAGATCTTTCTTACAACAAAATCATTGTGGATAAAGAAACTGTTGGTGGAAATGTTGTGTTTAAAGCAAAAGTGTATTCCTCTATAGTTGGATATCGTGCTAAGTTAGAACTTATAATGAAAAATGATGGCTTGATTGTAGCTAAGATCCCAGGTTCTCCAGTTGATATTCCAGTAGTAACTTTAATGCGAGCCCTAGGACTTGAATCTGATAGAGAAATTGCTGCAGCTGTTTCATTGGTTGATGAGATTCAGGATGAACTAGAAGCTTCCTTTGAAAAATCAGGAGATGTTCCAACTGCAAAGGATGCTATTGTATACATTAGCAAAAGAATTGCACCAGGCATGTTAGAAGAATTTCAGATTAAGAGAGCAGAGACACTACTTGATTGGGGTCTATTGCCACATCTTGGCAAACATCCGGATAATAGAAAGGAAAAAGCACTGTTTCTTGGTGAGGCCACTTGTAAATTAATTGAGCTAAAGTTAGGATGGATATATCCTGACGACAAAGATCATTATGGAAATAAGGTCATAAAATTCGCAGGTCAAATGCTTGCAGACCTATTCAGGACAGCTTTTAGAAACTTGGTTCGAGACATGAAGTATCAACTAGAAAGGTCAGGTCAGAAAAGAGGAATAAACGCAGTTGCGGCAGCTGTCAGACCAGGAATTGTGACAGATAAACTAAACAATGCTATTGCAACTGGAAATTGGGGAAGAGGAAGAGTAGGCGTCACTCAGCTCTTAGACAGAACCAATTATCTTTCAACAATCAGTCATTTAAGAAGAATCCAATCACCATTAAGTAGAAGCCAACCTAACTTTGAAGCAAGAGATCTGCATGCAACACATTTTGGAAGGATATGTCCAAGTGAAACTCCTGAGGGTTCTAATTGTGGATTGGTAAAGAATTTAGCTCTATCGGCAATAATATCCGTCAATGTTCCATCCGAAGATATTGTAGAAAAGCTCTACGACCTTGGTGTGACGTATGTCTCTGATGCCAAGGATGAATTGAAGAAAGGAGGTGCTAGAGTTTTTGTGGATGGTAGATTGATAGGATATTACAAAGATGGGCAGAAGCTTGCAGACTCTTTGAGGGAACTTCGAAGAAACTTTAAGATTCATCCACATGTTGGCATTTTCTTATATCAATCAGATTTTGAGGGATCTACTAAGAGACTTTATGTTAATTGTAACGCAGGCAGAGTTTTGCGGCCGTTAATAGTAATTAAAGATAACAAACCACTTTTAACACAAGAATTAATTGATAAAGTCAGCAAGAAGTTTCTCTCTTGGACTGATCTACTACACATGGGAGTCATCGAGCTAGTCGATGCTAATGAAGAAGAAAACTGTTATATTGCAATAGACGAGAGCGATGTAAAAAAACACACTCACATGGAAGTATTTCCATCAGCTATACTTGGTGCAGGTGCGTCAATAATTCCATATCCAGAACATAATCAGTCTCCAAGAAATACGTATGAGTCAGCAATGGCAAAACAAAGTCTTGGCTTCTCGACTCCTCTAATGAATGCAAGTACCTATGTCAGGCAACATCTTATGCTTTATCCTCAAACTCCTATTGTAACAACCAAAGCAATGGGTCTTCTAGGATTAGAGGACAGACCTGCAGGTCAAAATTGTGTAGTTGCTGTACTTCCCTTTGATGGTTATAACATTGAAGATGCAATAGTACTAAGCAAGTCATCTGTTGAGCGAGGATTGGGCAGGACATTTTTTTACAGAATTTATGAAGCAGAAGCCAAACAATATCCAGGAGGAATGCGCGACAATTTCGAAATTCCAACAGCTGAAGGAAATATTCGTGGATTTCGTGGAGATAAAGCATATAGACTGTTAGAAGAAGATGGGGTAATTGCTACAGAAGCTACAGTTCAGGGTGGTGATATACTAATTGGGAAAACAAGTCCACCAAGATTCATGGAAGAGTATAGAGAATTTGAAGTAAAAGGACCATACAGAAGAGACACCTCAATAGGTGTAAGGCCATCAGAGAGTGGAGTTGTTGACACTGTAGTTATGACCCAATCACATGATGGAGGTAGAATGTACAAGATTAGAGTAAGAGATCTTCGAATTCCAGAAATTGGTGACAAATTTGCATCAAGACATGGACAGAAAGGAGTAGTCGGATTGTTGGTAAACCACGAAGATCTCCCGTATACTGCTGATGGAATTGTGCCTGATGTTCTAATTAATCCACATGCATTCCCGTCTAGAATGACAGTAGGTATGTTTCTTGAATCGGTAACAGGAAAAGCTGCAGCATTACGCGGTAGCAAAATGGATGGTTCTGCATTTGTAGGTGAAAAGTTAGAAGATATTAAAGAAGTTCTGGAAACTGCAGGTTTCAAGTATTCTGGTAAGGAGACGATGTATGACGGGAGAACCGGTAAGGCATTCCCAGTTGATGTTTTCATTGGAGTAGTGTACTATCAAAAACTACATCACATGGTAGCTGATAAGATTCATGCTAGAGCCAGAGGACAGGTACAAATGTTGACAAAACAACCAACAGAAGGACGTGCAAGAGGAGGAGGTCTAAGATTTGGAGAAATGGAAAGAGATTGTCTTATTGCTTATGGAGCTTCTATGATGCTAAAAGACAGACTGCTCGAGGAATCGGATAAAGCAGAGATATATGTTTGTGAAAGATGTGGTTTAGTTTCATATTATGATATAAAACAAAGAAGATTTGTGTGTAGAGTCTGCGGTGACAAAGCAAAAGTCACCTCAATCTCTGTGGCATATGCGTTTAAGCTATTGCTCCAAGAGATGATGAGTCTAGATGTAGCTCCGCGACTTTTGATAAAGGAGAGAGTGTAATATGGCACTTGAAACAATCAAGGTGATAGATGGAATCAAATTCTCAGTCTGGTCGCCTACGGAGATTAGGAAATACTCTGTAGCCGAAATTACAGCTCCTGAGACTTATGACGAAGATGGAATGTCAGTTCAGGGTGGACTTATGGACGGTAGACTTGGAACGCTTGAACCTGGTCAGAAATGTCTTACTTGTGGAAACACTGCAGCAAGATGTCCAGGACACTTTGGGCATATCGAGTTAGCAGAGCCTGTATTGCATATTGCATTCATTGATAACATCTACAAGCTACTGTTAACAACTTGTAGATCATGTGCTAGACTGAAGATACCTCAGGAAGAATTGGAGGAGTATCATAAGATCATGAGAAAGGAGGCTGCATATAGCGTCATATCAATCAAACATATTCCAGATGAAATAATTGAGAGAGCAAAGAAAGAGAAGACTTGTCCTCACTGTGGTAAATCCCAATACGACATGATATTTACAAAACCAACAATTTTTATTGAAAGAACTGAACTCGGAGAAAACAGATTACTTCCAATTACTATCAGAGAAAGATTTTCTCATATGATAGATGATGATCTTAAGTTATTGGGATATGACCCAACCACGGCAAGACCAGAATGGTTTGTTTTACAGGTTCTGCCAGTTCCACCTGTCACAGTACGACCATCAATAATTCTGGAAACTGGAATAAGATCAGAAGATGACTTGACACACAAACTTGTAGACATAATCAGAGTAAATCAACGCCTCAAGGAAAGTAAAGAAGCCGGAACTCCACCACTGATCGTACAAGATCTTGTTGATCTACTACAATATCATGTTACAACATATTTTGATAACGAAGTATCTGGTATACCACAAGCCCATCATAGATCCGGCAGGCCACTTAAGACTCTGACACAAAGATTGAAAGGAAAAGAGGGAAGATTCAGAGGCTCACTTTCAGGAAAAAGAGTAGACTTTTCAAGTAGAACAGTCATTTCACCAGATCCAAACTTGGATATCTCAGAAGTTGGTGTTCCAGAATCTGTCGCAATAAAACTAACAATTCCGGAAGTAGTTACAGAATGGAATATTGAAAGATTGAAAAAACTTGTAATTAATGGACCAAACAAATACCCTGGTGCTAATTACATCGTAAGACCAGATGGAGTAAAAATTAGATTGGATTTCGTAGAGGATAGAGAAACTATTGCAAATAACATAGAGATAGGATATCTTGTAGAAAGACATCTCTCAAACGGAGACATAGTCATGTTCAACAGGCAACCATCATTGCATCAGATGTCTATCATGGGTCACTATGTTCGAGTATTACCAAATAAGACCTTTAGATTACATCCTTCTGTATGTCCCCCATACAACGCTGACTTTGATGGTGATGAAATGAACCTTCATGTTCCTCAAAGCGAAGAAGCAAGAGCAGAAGCTATTCTTCTCATGCGTGTACAGGATCAATTAATCTCGCCAAGATATGGAGGACCAATAATCGGGGCATTACGTGACTTTATCACAGGTGCATACTTGCTTACAAAGGACGATACTACCCTAACACCACAAGAGTTTGCAAATTTGGCAATGATAGCAGGATATGATGACATATTTCCTGAACCGGCAGTTAAAGGAAGAGGAGGTACAATGTATACTGGTAAGCAACTGTTTTCCTTATTCTTACCCAAAGATTTCAACTATGTGATCACCTCAAAGTGGTCTAAAGGAACCAAAGGACCTGCAAAAGATGTTATAATTAAAAATGGTCAGCTCGTAAGTGGAGTAATAGACAAAGCATCTATTGGTGCAGAAGAACCAGATAGCGTCTTACACAGAATTGCAAAAGACTATGGTTACGAAGAAGCAAAGAGATTTCTCAACTCCATATTGATTATGTTAAAGCAATTTATAACAAACTATGGATTCAGCTATGGTTTGGCTGACTTGGTACTACCTCTAAAAACCAAAGAGGGAATTTTGAACACAATTCAGGAATCTTACGATAAAGTTTATGATCTTATATCTCAAGCCAAAAAAGGTACGTTGCAGCTTAGCAGGGGCCTTTCTGCAGAAGAAGCATTAGAGGCGTACATCGTTAGCGAACTTTCAAAGGCAAGAGATAGAGCAGGCAGCTTAGCAGACAAATCCTTTGACGAAACAAATGCGGGCAGAATTATGGCAACGACTGGTGCAAGAGGATCTTCACTAAACATCGGTCAAATGGCAGGTGCCTTAGGTCAACAATCAATTAGAGGAAGAAGGATTCACAAAGGTTACAGTAATAGAGCACTACCACATTTCAAAGAAAATGACACAAATCCAGATGCTAAAGGATTTGTAAAATCAAACTATAGAGAAGGGCTGTCAACACTGGAATTTTTCTTCCATGCAATGGGAGGTCGTGAAGGTCTCGTAGATACTGCAGTTAGAACACAGCAGAGTGGTTATATGCAAAGAAGACTAATCAATGCTCTTGAACACCTCAAGTTAGAGTACGATGGAACTGTAAGAGATCCACACGGTCACATAATACAATTTTTGTATGGTGAGGATGGGATTGATGTAGCAAAAAGTGATCATGGTGAAGCATTTAGAATCTTAAGATTGATAGAATCTGAAAGTATCATTGATTCAGGTAAAAAGGCTATCAAAGAGGACATTGTAGAACTTGTTAGAAAATACACAAAGACCTTCAACCCCCACCTTGCAAAAATTGTACATGATGCATTGCTTGAATCGAAGCTGAGCAGAGATGGTGTTGAGAAGGTGTGTAAGAAAGCATTAGAACTTTATGATAAAGCTAAAGTTGAACCAGGTCAAGCAGTGGGCGTAGTTACTGCACAATCAATAGGTGAACCTGGTACACAAATGACACTTCGAACATTCCACTTTGCAGGTATTAGAGAAAGGAACGTAACTCTAGGGCTTCCAAGGTTAATCGAACTTGTAGACGCAAGAAAGAAACCAGTAACACCTACCATGGATATATACTTAGAAGAAAACTATAAGAAATCAAAAGAAAAAGCAATCAAAGTAGCTCGTGAGATTTTGCACACTAAGGTAAGCGCATTAATTTCAAGTACAGAAACCGATTATTCCACTAAAATAAAGCTTAATCTAAATCAAGACAAGTTACGAGAAAGAGCTTGCACCATTGAAGATGTAGTGGACGCATTAGAATCATCTAAGAAGAAATTTGAAATTGAGGCCACCGGTCACTCAATTACACTTACATTACCAGAAGAATCTGATGCTCAATCGATACTTGCACTACGAAATAAGATTCTTTCTGCAACTGTAAAAGGTGTAACAGATGTAGAAAGAGTCACAATAGTACAACAAGGCGACGAGTGGGTTATACAAACATCAGGCTCTAACATTGCCAAAGTGATGGAGATACAAGGTGTAGATAAACAAAATATGAGGACCAATAATGTTTTTGAAATTGCAAACACTTTGGGCATAGAAGCGGCTCGTAACGCTCTAATAAATGAATTAAGCTCCACACTTGAAGATCAGGGTCTTGAAGTCGACGTTAGATATATCATGTTGGTATCAGACTTGATGTGTTCAAGAGGATATCTGCAACAAATAGGAAGACACGGAATTGCAGGTACAAAGACTAGTGTACTTGCAAGAGCTGCATTTGAAATCACTGTTCCTACAATTGCAGAAGCAGCACTGGCAGGAGAGGTGGAGGAGCTCAAAGGCGTCACAGAAAATGTCATTGTTGGGGCAAATATCCCAATCGGCACAGGTACAGTTGATTTGTACATGAAGGTCGTCGAAGATGGTTAAACTATTAGAAAAAGTCATAAAAGACGCAGTAGAGGATGACAAATGTTCTTTTGGAAGCAAGGAAGCCATTAGCTCTATGAAAAATTCCAAACTTGTTGTACTATCGCATTCTGTCCCAGAAAAGATGTTACAAAAAATCCAACAAGCTGCTAAGAATTCAAAGGTGTCAACCCTAAATTACAAGGGTTCTTCAGTTGAATTGGGTAGACTGTGTGGAACCCAATTCCGTATCTCTGTCGTATCGCTTAAGACCCTAAGCGATACCAATCTTAAAGGAATAATAAAAGAATTGGAAGCAGAGAAGCAAGGATAAATATCTTGTTTTTCTTACACTTTCTATCAAGATTTAAATGTGCCTGCCAGAGATCGATTTTAAAAAAGGCATGACAGAGACAATAAAACTAACTACAGATCAAATAAAATTAATGTCACTTTTCCAGAATGTGACAGGGGCTACAGCAAGAGACTGTATAGAAGACGAAAAACAAGACAGAGTAATATTTGTGGTAAATCCGGGTAAGATGGGCCTTGCCATTGGCAAAGGTGGTTCTACAATAAGAAATTTACAAAATGTGGTTAAAAGAAATGTTGAACTCGTTGAGTATTCGGAGGACCCCATCGCATTTCTCAAAAACATGCTAAATCCAAAGCTAATTTCTGAAGTAAAGATAAACAAGAGATTAGACGGTTCACTTCAGGCAATCATTCTAGTCGATGCTAAGAAGAAAGGAATTGTCGTAGGAAGAGAGGGTCGCAACGCTGAGAAAGCAAGGCTACTAGCAAAAAGGTACTTCCAAATTTCGAGTGTTCTGATACAAAGTCCAGAGAAAATACTGGAGTAACAGTTTATGGCAAAATCTCCTCTGGGTCTATTTGCAGGAAGAGTACTAAGAGACAAGAGAAAGAGACAGAAATGGTCTATCGGTACTTACAAGAGGCGAGAACTTGGTCTTAATAAAAAGGCAAGTCCACTTGGAGGTGCACCGCAAGCACGAGGTATTGTTTTAGAAAAAGTTGGAATAGAAGCAAAACAGCCAAACTCGGCCGTAAGAAAATGTGTTCGAGTTCAGCTTATAAAAAATGGTAAAACTGTAACAGCTTTTCTTCCTAAAGATGGTGCGCTTAATTTTGTTGATGAACACGACGAAGTACATGTAGAAGGAATGGGCGCATCAATGGGAGGAGCCATGGGCGATATTCCAGGGGTAAGATGGAAAGTCTTTAAGGTGAATGGAACTTCTCTTAGGGAACTTGTTTATGGTAAGAAAGAAAAACCAAGGAGATAAGAAATGACTGAAACACAAAACCTTCTGCTTTTTCGAAAGTGGGACTTGACAAAGATAGATATCAAAGACCTCGGTCTCAAAAATGTCATTTCCTTAAAAAAAGAGATAATGCCAATCTCTTTTGGTCGCTCTGCATTAAAGCGATTCAATAAAGCTGAAGTCAATATTGTTGAAAGACTAATAAACAAATTATCGCATTTTGGAAAGAAATACGCTAAAAATACAGGTAGAATGGGCGGAAAAAAGATTCATGCTATTAACACTGTAAAGGCAGCCTTTGAAATAATTCACTTAAAGACAAGCAAAAATCCTGTTGAGGTGTTGATCCGTGCAATAGAACATTCTGCTCCTAATGAAGATACCACAAGAATAGTCTATGGTGGAACAGTCTACCATGTCTCTGTGGATGTTGCCCCCTTGCGAAGAGTAGACCTTGCATTAAGATTCATAGCAGAAGGTATCAGAGACGCCTCTTTTTCAAACCCTAAAGCTATAGAAGAAAATCTTGCAGAGCACCTCATTTTAGCTTCTACAAATGATATGAACGCACCATCTGTTAAAAAGAAAAACGAACTAGAAAGAATAGCAATGGCATCAAGATAGGGCCAACTCTAAAGATACTAAGTAGCCCGAGGCAGATTCGAACTGCCGTCTCCAGGTTTCCTCTCATAAGATCCAGAGCCTGGAATCCCTAACCCAAAAATTGTTTGGCCACTAGACTATCGGGCTACCGAAACGGATGAGATTAGCTGAGAATATAATTATTTTGTACTGGCTTCGCGAACTGCCGTCGCATAATCACAACTTGCTTTTAACCTCATGTATGGAATTAGTCTATAATGAATAGAATAAAGATCATTTTCTTTGTATAGTATTCCTTTTAACAGAAGAGAAACAAAACCTCCTGCGATCTTGGATGGTGGAATGTTCAGCTCCTTACAAACTTCGTCACGTTTTTTCTTGTAGTGTTCTAATGTGAAACTAACCGTATTGATCTCTAAAATCAGTGGCCACATTACTTTTTCCCACACCAATCTTCGATTTTGTGTAGCAGAGGCATATTTTCCTTTTTCTTCTAACATTGATAACATTCAAAAGTTCATATCTCAATTTATGGGTTGATGCAATCCAAAATTGAAGAAGCCCTTGCGTTATTATCAAAAGACTGGAAAATTGAGCCAATAATTCTAGACTTTATTTTAGGTAAAAGAAGTGACGCCTCAGATTATCAAGTAAAAGTAAAAGATGTAATTTTTCATATTCCTTACTTGACTACTGAAAACGGATACGTATTGTGGAAATGTTATTGGCCAGATTGTCATAATTGCTGTAACAGACAAGGAAGATTACCGCTTACATCCAATGATCTGATAACCATCAGTAAGAATCTAAAATACAAAAAAGTTTCTGATTTTGTAAAAAATGAAACCAATATTACAACTTGGGATGAGAAGGGACCTTCAGGAAATACCATAATCATGACAATGATAAATCTCAAACGTAAAGAAAATGAAACAGAGGCAGAAGATGGCACTCATATTCGATGCCGATTTCTCGATAAGAAAGGATACTGTGAACTACACCCCTATAGACCAGGAGTCTGTTATCTTTATCCATTTTCATCATGGCTAGAGAACGAGAAGGGTAAACCAAGAGTTCACGCAACATACCAGTTTACTGGTGACTGTCCAGGTTTCTACTTTGCAAAGTCTGTTGATGAAATGAAGGGTGTTCTAATAGAATATTCCAAAATAATATACAATTATACCATGAGCTCAAATAGAACAAATAGAGAGAATTTCGGTTGTGTGAGTATGGAATTCTAGGCTTTTGCAACTTTCATCATGTCGGACATTCGAATCTCCATCCCAAATCTTTTTTCATTTTTCTTCATGTATCTGTAGATTGTTATCAAATCCGCAAAATGTTTTAGAATCCCAAATTTACTCTCCATTTTGTTTCTAACAAAGGAAAAGACTTTTGAATATATTGCAAATTGTTCCAGTACCTCCAATCTGTATCTTTCGTTGTTGCCAAGATTTTCAACAAAAATATCTGCACACGTCATACTTGGAATTATTCCTTCTCCGAGCAGGGGATAAACAGTCCCTATGGATTCTCCTACGCCAACAACTTTTCCATAATAGAATGGTTCACACATATCTGGCGTGGCAAGGCGAATAGGTCTTCCCACAGTCTTGATTATTTGGCCTCCGTATTTTTTCAAGAAAGCGTTTGTTTCTGTGATATGATTTCTGTTTTTATCTCCGGCACCTATGTGAGCAAGGTTCTTTCCGAGGGGGAAATACCAGAAGTAGCCGCTCATGGAGGTAAAAGGCTTGAGATAAAAATCGTCAAACGGAACCCCATTCTCATATTGTACCTTATATTGAAAAGTCGGTAAATGAAAATCATGCGCAAGTCTTGGAAGATAAGATCTGTGAAAGCCAGTCGAGTCTACAATTATATCAAATTCAGATTCCAAATCTTCACGCTTTGGTACTGTGCCATAATGTATCTTGCAGCTCTTTGCCATGTCTTTTATCAAACCAATTTTGTTGTAGGTACATAGGCCCATAAGCTTGATAGTGAATCGTTGAGAATTCATATCGATATACATCTGTTTACCATCATGAATTACATAATCATCAAAATCAAGATCACATTTTTTTGCGAATTCATGCATTGGTCCCTTTGTTGTTCCCCAAGCACAAATGGAATCATGGTTTTCTTGAGTTGATCTCTCAAAACCTACTACTTCGTGTTCTTTTCTCAGTCTTGCAAGGAGATAAGCACCGGCTACTCCAATGCCAACTACAGCTATCTTCAAACTAGCTAATACCAAAGATTTACCTTATAAAAAGATGAGGCCGAAGATTATTCTATGAGAATGGCAGGTTTGTAAGGTCTTGCCGTTCTCGCTTTGTTTTTTGGATCGTACTTATTCTGATCAGACTCGGCAAATACCTGTAATGGTATTCCAAACTCACTTTGAATGAGCGAATCTAGTTCGGAAAGAACTTTTCTTTCATCAATAAACTCTACCTTAATCTTAGATTCTCTTTCCTCTTGGGATTCAGAAAGAATATCATTAACTGTTTTTTTTACAAAGTCTGGATCCTTTTTTACCTCCCCAGTATCCTTATCCGATATCAAAGATTTAATCAACGCTCCTATGTTTACCTCGCCAGCTGTGACCTTGGATAAAATCTGTCTATAGGCTTTTACCTTCCAAGATGCAGCCGCATAGATGGTAATCTTCTTTGGACTAATCTTGGTCACCTTGATTATGTTTTTGATGTCATCTAATGTAAGTTTCAAGAGGTTTTCAGACTGAATTGACTTAAAATCGATCTTATTTTCAATTGGAATGGGCCAAGAAGACTGTGATACCAAACTAGGATTTCCCAATTTAGACCAGATTTCTTCTGAGACGTAAGGTGCAAATGGTGATAACATGGCCACTCTAGTGGAAAAGATCTCATGTAAAATCCCTGAAAAGTCTGTTCGTTTTTTTGCCTCTATGCGTTTCAAATACCATTGGAGATCTGACTCTAACTCATACAACACATAATGTAATGCTTCTCGCAATCGCATTTTCTGCATCGAATAAGTTGTTTTTGCAATCATTTGTTGCAGACGACTTAGAATCCATCTGTCTTCTTGTAGTAGATCAATATTCTTTGATGGTTTGTATTTGGTACAATCATCCAACATACTTTCTAATTTGTTTTTGATTCCTCTTACCGCTTCTTGATTAAAATCTGCATCTTGTAAAAGTTCTGCCGAAATCAAAATTGTAAGTCTAATTGAATCAGCTCCGTGTGTTCTAATGGCGTCTCTGAGAGGTATTATGTTTCCCATGGATTTTGACATTTTTTTTCCTTCCATCATAACAGAACCATTAACAACAATTTCTTCTGGCCAGTATTTTCTTGGAAATATTACCAAGTGGGTAAATATGAAAAATGTCAAGTGATTTGGTACTAGGTCTCTACCAGAATGCCTTGCATCAACAGGATAAAAGTATTGAAATTCATTTTTTATTTTTTCCAAAACGTCTAGTTTTATTTTATAATCAGATGAAATCTTCTCAGGATCACCTCTTTCCAAGAATATGTAATCAAAAAATGCGTCAGATACGTTATCAGCTGTGATTTCTTTATTGTTTACATATTTCGCTATGACATAATATGCCATGTAAATAACTGAGTCTGATAGACTTTCGATTATCCAATTTTTGTCCCATGGCAACTTTGTCCCAAGTCCATGTTGCCTGGCGCACGCTCTCTCGTGTAACCAGTCCACCACATTATTGAATTCATTTCTGATTTCTTCTGGAATAATTTTCATCTCTTTTAGCCATGCATGCGCTTTTTCCTTCCATTCACGGTTTGAATAATTCAAGAACCATTGGTTGTCAAGCAGCTTTACGACACATTCAGCGCCACACCTACATTTGACAGGAGTGTCATTTAGCTCGTATAAAATATCCGCGTTACCACTTGCCAAAATCCAGTTCTTCACCTCTTCTTTTGCTTCTGAAACTATTTTTTTTGCAAATTTCCCAGTATTTTGTTTCAGTTTACCGCCATAGAATTCCTTTGCATATAACTCCTTGGTAGCTTCTTCAAGCTTAGGATTATTTTGATCATCTATTTGGAAATTCTTAACAACATCTTGTGCTGGAATTTTGCTATAACCTTCTGTTTCTATTATGGAAATAGGTTTGATGTTTATTATGACAGGAAGGTTTGGATACTTTATCGCATTATTTTTTAGATCTTGCAAGGCTTGGTAATCAAACGGAGCATGTGCTGGAACTGACATGACTATTCCTGTACCATTTCCACTCTTGACAAATGTGGCAGGTAAGACAAAGATTTCGTCGTTTCTTTC
>MNFB01000040.1 GCA_001917995.1 Thaumarchaeota archaeon 13_1_40CM_4_38_7
TATGAAGAAATCTTCAAAGGATATGATGCAGAGTCTGAATTGACCGTCAGATTCTCAGAAGACTCGGATGTTGTTATTGCCAAGGATATACAGTTTTATTCCATGTGTGAACACCACATGCTACCATTCTTTGGGAAAATAACAATAGCTTATGTACCAAATGGAAAGGTCTTTGGAATATCAAAACTGGTTCGTCTTGTAGAGAAACACTCAGCCAGATTACAGATACAAGAAAGAATTACAAAAAATATTGCTGATGAACTCTATGGTGAAAGTGTAAAAGGTGTTATTGTGATAGCAGAAGGCGAGCACCTATGTATGAAGATGCGTGGGGTAAGAAATGATGCAATGGTAACAACTATAGCATCACGAGGAATTTACGATAAGAAAGAAGCACGATCTGACGTTCTCAATTTGATATATAGTGGTAGAAATAAACCAAATATCGTATAATCTAAAAAATTAAATAATAACATAAACGCATCACGATTATGGGAGCGCATAACAACATACATGTACCGAAAGAATCGTGGCCAGCTTTCCTGTGGTATGCCATTGAGTTTTTCATTGTACTTGGCGCTGGTATAGGAATCTCCGTTACTTCCATGGATTATTTCAAAAAGATGGGCTTTGATGAATCCATGACAGACTGGTTCTTTTGGGGAATTGTTGGTGTGGTGTTTTTTGCATACTATCTCATTGTAAGACCTCTTTTACTGAGAAAGCCAGCTCTCTCAAAAATCTAAGTTAAGCCTGTATTTGGTTTTGTCTACGATGTTGGCTAAGCGAAATGCCATCTTTCTATTGTTACAGGACTCACATTTTCCACAATGAATCTTTGCAGAAGAATAACAACTCCAGGTTTTGACTATATTATTTCCTAATCTTTTGTAACCTATCCTTAGAAGATCACTTTTTGAAAGATTATTCATAAAAGGACTCCATATTTTAATTCGCTTTCTTATGCCCAGTTTTATACCATCAATCTCTCCTTCATTAAGTGCTTGCGTAAACAATCTGGTAAAAGATGGTCTACAATCAGGATATCTTTCGTCCCCTTTGTGAGCACCATAAGCTACAAGAACAGCACCTTTTGAGAACGCCCATGCAGATGCAATACAAAGAAAAATAGCATTTCTTATTGGAGCAACTATGGAATAATCGAACTCTGAAGGAATCTTTATCTTAGAAGATGTTAGAGCATTTGTTTTTTCGTATAATTCTTTCATGAATCTGATATCTATAATTTCATGTTCGGAAAATTTCAGTAATTTTGAAAAACTTCGCGCTATCAATACTTCTTGATCAGCTTTTTGACCATATGAGAATGTAATGCCATAAAGATCATATCTTTTTCGTAAATATGCCCCAGTACAAACAGAGTCTAACCCTCCACTAAATACTATAATTGCTTTCATTTCGAATGCAGTAATTTGTAACCAAATAAAATGTTTGACTAAGCAATAGCAAGCAGTACAGCTCCGCACAATATCATACCTGCACCAGTAATTACCTTCAATATGTTATTCCTATGAACAATCTCTCTAAAATACAGAATTCCCCACGAAACAGCGAAAAGTGTAGCTGTTTGGGAGATAGGATACGCAATGGTAATTCCTATCAAACTAATAGCCATTAAGACAGCTAGACTACCTACATTGAATAAACTTCCTGAAAGAATTCCTGCTGCCATTTCTTTCTTAATGAATCTTCTTGAAAGAAGTAGTAATGGTATTCCAATAGCGAAAATCGATAGGCTGGAAGAAAAGAATCCTGATTGAAGCGAATGTGTTGCTTGCATGGGAATAACATATGAACCTCCTATTAGGCCTGATGCTGCAGCAAAGAGATATCCTTTCTTTTGTATCAATGGGCTCTTTGCCGCATTTGAGACAAATGGCAAACCTGCAAGTAATAGTCCTATTGCAGCAATAGCAAGTATCATGTAATTGAATTTTTCATTAAAGAACAAAATTCCCCACGTAAAGGAAACTAGAATGCTAAAGCCAGCAAGAAATGGGGAGGTTCTTGATAATCCTATCAATCTCACAGAATAAAGCGCTAGTATGTTTCCAACTGTCCAGATGATTCCACTGAACAAGCCACCCGGTATTATATCAAATCCCCAGAAAAACCCAACAGGAATAGCAAAAAGAAGAACCCCTATACCAGTTGCTCCTTGGAGCTGCCAAACATTTACAACGTTAACTTTTCTAACCGGAACAAAAAAAGTACCCCAACTTACTGCAGAAACAATAGCAGATAACAATCCTATACCATTCAAGGCACACTGTTTTGAATAAAACAGCTAGATAATAGTGGCGCCTTTGCTTGGTTTACAAACTACTGCGGTACATTCAGTTTTACTAAAAGAAAATCCCATTTCCATAGCCTTACAGATTTTTTTCGGATCCGTTGATTTTGAAGTAAACGCAATGATGGAGGGTCCAGCACCACTTATTGTTACACCAAAGGCTCCAGCTGCAAGTGCATTTGCTTTCACTTTATCAAATCCCGGAATTAGGTGCTTTCTTGCGGGTTCAACAATGATGTCCTTTATAGAATGACCTATGAGGTTTACGTCTTTTTTCATAAATCCTGCTGTGATGGCTGATGCATTTGCAAGATTACTCACATGATCTGAAAGTTTGATTTGTTGAGGAAGAACACTTCTAGATACTTGGGTTTTTTTGTGAGGCACAGTAATTTTTGGAATGGCAATACACAAAACTAGGTCTTTAGGTGGATCTATACTTATAACATCAAGTGGATTTTTTCTTACTATGACAAATCCTCCAAAAATGGATGCAGCAACATTATCATAATGAATGGAACCAGCACTTGCCTTTTCACCTAGACCAGCAAATTGAACTAGAGAATTTTGGTCAAGATCAAGTTCAAATAATGAATTGAAAGCCACAGCAGCGGCTGCAGCAGATGCGGCACTACTACCCATTCCAAATCCCGCTGGAACTCCCTTCTTAATTTTCATGGAAATACCAGACTTTATCCTAAATTTTTTTGTCATCTCCTTGATTACTAGTCCAGCAGAATTTTTTGCTGGTTGCAATGGAATATGATCTGAGCTCTCAATCGTAATTCCTTCTCCTTTCTTTCTCAATTGAATTTCGTCATGGTATGCATCCAACGCGAGTCCGAAGACATCAAAACCTGGTCCCAAGTTGGCAGTTGAACAAGGCGCTCTAACTTTCACACTTTCAACCATTAATCCTCTACCTCTTCACCCAGATTAAGAACCCGACTTAAAACAGCTTGAAGATTAGACATACCTTCTCCAGTAGCATTTGAAACAGGGATTAATCCTTGGGCAAATCCACCGACATTCAAACTTCTAAGAAGATTCATCACAAGAGTATAGCTTTCGCCATCAGCTTGGTTTGCTATGGCATCTTCTAGGCTTGCCATGTTTGTTGACCATTTCAGTATATCTTTAATCTTATCTTCAATAAGATCTGTTTTTGTAAGTACGTTTATTTGTGATAATCCGAGTCGTAACTTGACTGAACTTGCTAACAACGCTATTGAAACAAAATTAGTTGGAGTAGTAATCAACACCCCATCATGAAGAAATAGCATAACCTTTTGCTCTGCTGCCAAGTTCTGTGCAAAGAATGGACCACTAGCTCTGTATGCAAATAATTCAATTTGTCCTGGCGTATCCACAATAAGATAATCTGGATTCACATTGTCGACTTCACGTTGAAGTTCATCTATCTTTGAGGCAATAAGATCATTTGCCATTATAATGGAACCATTGGGACCAAGATCATATTGTCTCATAATTGATACAATATCTACATAATCTCTAACATCTACATCACATGTGTAAGGTAGATTCTCTACTGCGGGGTCGAGGTTTAACATTCCTACAAAAGCACCATTTCTTGTATAATAATCAAAAATTCTTGAGGTTAGAAGAGATTTTCCAGACCCGGCAGTTCCTACCATGAATATTGTCTTCATTTTTCTGATAAGTTATTTTATATTCAACTTATATTTCCATCCCTGAATAAGGACGCAATGAATTGGAAATTACTCGCACTTCCTGTCAGTATAGTGCCATTTGTTATCATTGCAGTAACATTTAACATAAGTATAGAAAATCTTCTCGCAGTTGGAATTATCCCATTTGCTGGAGCTTCAGTTGCAATGGCTTGCAAGCTCTTCACACAAGGGCTGAAATTCAATTACTTGGTCAAGAAATTCTTGGGTCCAGTTGATGTAAATTGGAAAACAATTTCTGTAAGGATAGGAAGCGAGTTTGTTACTTCAACTACTCCATCTTTTGTTGGTGGCGAACTAGTCAGAATCATGTGGTTAAGTAAGAAAGGAGTTCCTGTTGGGAAAGCTTCATGGGTAACAATAATAGAAATTGTAACAGAGGTTTTGGTAGCAGGAATTATTGCAATTATAGCTGCAGCATTTTCTTTTGCATATGGTGCTTATATAGTCGGTATTGCGATATTGGCAATAAGCTTACCAGTAACAGGAGTTTGGTCAACACTTTTCTTTTTGTCGTCGAAAAAAACATTTCAAGTACCTGGCTGGATTTATAGAATTATTACACAAGTAGGAAAAGAACGTTCAGCACAACATCTCGATAAGGTGAACGTTTGGATGAAGGAAATTTGTGATATGAGCAGACAAACATTACACACTCAGCAGATCAAAAAGGCATTTGGAGTATCAATGATAATATCGCTCTTTACTTGGTCATTTTATGGTCTTTCTTTTATGATTATTGCAAATGGCGCGGGATATGTAATAGACTTTTTCCATGCACTTTTGTCTACAATGGCTTCAAATGCTATAGGGAACATACCTATCACAATTGGCGGGTCAGGTCTCACGGAGTTTGCCATATGGGCATACATAGGACACCTAAACACTCTAGCATTTGGGGCTACAAAAAATAGTTTGCAGTGGAACATCGTGATAGTGTGGAGAATCGCAACGTATCATGTAGGTCTAGTAATAAGCTGGCTGTTTCTTATGAAAATAGTCTATCCAAGTATCAAAAGCACAAAAACCCTATAGAAAACACTTTATTTTCGTCATTTTATTTTTTCCTTGTGAACTATTCTGGTAAGGTAGTAGTAATAACCGGCGCATCAAGTGGAATAGGTGAAGAATCAGCCAAAGAGTTTGCCAAGAGAAATGCTGTTGTTATACTTGTATCTAGAAATAAAGATAGGTTAGATGAAACAGCAAAGAAACTTTCCAAGTACAACTGTAAGGTTTTGGTCTGCCCTTGCGATGTTTCACAGAAAGATCAGGTAAATCAAATGAGCAAGGTTGTCCTTGAAAAATTTGGCACTATTGATATACTTGTAAATAACGCAGGCTTTGGAATATACGGTATATTCAATAATACAAAACTAGAAGAAATCGAATCTCAGATATCAACTAACTTTCTTGGTATGGTATATTGCGTTAAAGCCTTCTTACCAAAAATGTTAGAACAAAAATCTGGTCACATAGTTAATGTGGCATCGGTCGCAGCAAGTTTTGGTGTTCCAGGAATGGCGTCATATTGTGCCTCAAAATTTGCCATGTTAGGTTTTTCAGAGGCTTTATACCATGAGATGAAGGGAACTGGAGTTAGAATAACTGTTGTAAGTCCTATAATGGTAAAAACCAACTTCTTTAATCATAAATCCTTTAGCAAAATGCCACGATATTCTGCTACTTCTCTTAGTGCAAATACTGTAGCAAAGGCAATTGTCAGAGCATCATCATCACCAAGACTTGAGATAGTAGTTCCACAAGTTGTAAGAATTGCTATATGGCTAAAGCAAACTTTTCCATACATGATAAATCCCATAGTAGGCAATATTTTTAGAAAATCAGCGAGATCTTCAGGTTTAGATTAATAGAGCCTATTCTTCTGGCTCTTCAGAGCCCACCGAATCAGAATCAACATCCATAAGTTCAAGATTTGTGAGTTCAAATTGATAGATAGCATCCATGTCTATTTCCATTTCCTTTCTTAGAAATTCCACAACCTTCTTGCTCAAGGGAGCTTTTGAGGAGCTAAATGTAAATTCGTAAACTACCCCCTTCATGAGTTCTGAAGGCTTTATTTTTTTTGGTAAATTCATTCCTTCAATGATTTTTCTTCCATCCTCAACAACTTCATAAAGCTGAACATCTATCTTCATGTCTTTATCATAAATCTCTAGAATGTACCCGGTTCTAGTAAGAGATTCAGGTTTTCCAAACTTAGCATTCTTTATTTCGTCTTGTGTCCACTTTGGAATTTCTTTTACCATATCTAATTCACCTTTATCTTACTATCTCTGTTTTTCCTTTTTACTTGATTGCCACCATTCACGATATTCATCATGCTTGTCTTCACGTGTTTTCTCACGTTTGTTTAATCTGTATCTTATATCACTTATTTGCTCCCTAGTGGCAAACAATCCACATTTTTTACAAATGAAATGTTTTGTGTTTGGATCGAATTTCATTTCTACTTGTGCTTGTTTGGCTGCACACTCGGGGCATTCAGTCAATGACGCCAATCACCAAAGTTATCCATAAAAGCTTTTGCCAGTTTTCTGGTACGCGGTCTATGTCTTCATCCCATAAGGTCAGTTCGCCCATCGAAAATGCCGCGTACCAGAACTTGCAGTTGTAATGAAAAAATTATAATCCTTTCTAGTCTTCTAGCATCTCGGAAATTATCCTCACAGTGTTTTCCACACCATGTCTATCATAATTTTTTGCAAATTCTAAGAGATGTTCCTGATATTTGTTATAGTTACGCTGAATTTCGGAAACGGCTTTAACGGCTTGTCTAACAGTGATGGCTAGAATTCCTAGTCTTCTGTCTTGAGCCCACCTTATTTGATTTGTATGTTCGTCATAAATGGGTATTCCAATGATTGGTTTGGCTTTACCGCCGAGTATTTCACCCATTGCTGTGTGGGAACCATTTATAACGGCATATTTACACAAATTCAATACTGTTTCTTTCTCTTGTTCTGATAAAAAGCCAACATCTATCTGAATCCAATCTACATTCTTCTCAAGTGCATCGGCAATCGAATATTTCTTGCCGTCTCTTCCTATAACATTGTCTATGGAAGGTTCGTTTCTTGCGTGTGAGACAATTCTTCTTTCGGTATTCATTTCAGGAGCAAGAAAGATCTTTTCATATGTTTTGGCTGTAGTTTCATTTGTAGACTTGCTACCAGTAATCATCCAATATCCAAAACTATCAGTACTTTCAACTAGCTTTTCTAGATTCGATTTAGGACTGTGGTTATTTATGATACCGTTTGAAAAGTGGCCTGCATAGACAACCTTAGTTTTAAGCTTCTCAGGAAAGTTCAAGTTATATTCACATATGGTGTAAGGGGGAGGAGAATCTGCTACCACTATCTTTGTGGCTTTTGCAATATTCTTTGATATGTATACGAGTCCAGGATAGAGGAAAAATCTTGATGCCCAAAGTCTTGGCCTAAATTGGTTTGTAATAAAAAGTGATTTGACGTTCCGCCTTTCTGCAATTACGTTTGAACCAACATCACCATCGTTTATTACAAGATCGAATTTTTGATTGTCATATAGTCTACCTTCACTTCTAAGATAATCTGCCATCAGAGAAACAAGAGGCGGCTTACCGCCAACAGGAAATAGAAAATTAAATAATGATAACATCACACTAGGACCCTTTCTCCCATCTATTGGAGTTGGCATTAGGATATTGTGCATGTTCTCTTTTTTATCTGGGAATCTTTGCAAAAGTTTCTGGTATATCTCACCGCTACTTGAGTAATGAATGTCAAGCTCTTCTCTTATGTGGTTATGAATGGATCTATCAAGAGACATCATTCTTGTAAAGTGACCATTTCCCCATGGATAGATGAACCCGCCTATTTTTCTCATACCCAAAAGTAAATTGGTCCCGCTTAAATTCTCAATGATTGGATTTTAGAGAATCAATTATGTCATACACGTTTTTTGAACCTCTAGTAACTGATATATGTTTGAGATTTTTCAAGGCATCATTCACATATTTTTGGATTCTTGCTTTTGGAACGGTCTTGGCATGAGATCTTGATTTACATAAATTTTCCAAAGCCACTAGGTATTTTTCTAATCCAAGTTCTCTAGCATTCTCGAGAATACTTGAGTCTATACCTGAGAGAGGAAACCATGGAATAAGATTATTCTTCAAAACAATCTTTGCATTGTATTCTGCAAAGCTAGAAGAAAAAACAATTGGTGATATTGCCAACGCTATCCTGCTTATCTTTGTATTGGAGGCAACTGACAACAAGATATGTGTAACCACAGTAATTTTTGTCAATAGATCAGAAATTTCTGATATTTTACAAAACTGAAGGTCAATCTTATCTCTAATGATTCTAGATAGTATTTTGTCTATAATTTTTGAGAGTCTAAGCAGATCTAATTCACTACGGTAACATACAAGAAGTATGATGTCAAATCCCATCTTGATACTTTGAAGACAAGAGATTGCTGATAACTCATCATATATACAGCAAAGAATTCTCTCTTCCTGGGAATTGTAAGGAATTCCTCCCATTCCCTTGTCCACAAAAATACCCACGTACGCGTGTAAGTTTGTTATACAAGTGTACAAAAGTCTATCATGATCTGTTTCAGATCCAACTCTAGCTTGTAGATCTGTCGTTTTTTCTATAAGGTTCGTAGTAGCAGCAACTTCCAAGTCCTTTGCTAGGTAATTTTTTGTTTTTCCATCAACCTTAACATAGAATTTCTCTCCCTTCAATAACAAGTTCAAACTTGTATTGATAATTGTTGAAAGGACGGTATCAAAATTGTTGTCTACTTCCTTTGCAATGGCTATCCTATCTATGCCAAATAATAAATTAATTGCAGATGAGGCTAATACCGGATCTTTAGCTTCTACTATTATAATCAAACCATCCCTTCTTATCTTAGTGAAGAGTTGTTTCTTGATTTTTAGAATGTTAGAAATGTTTGTTACAAGATAGTTGATCTTATTTAGTGAAAAAACTGATGGGAAAATAACAAGTACAGTTTTCTCACTCATTCTGCATCATTATCTTGACTCATTTATAACTCTAGAATGATTATTGAATCTAAATAATTATATGACCAGAATTGGCGTGATTTCTCATGCCAAAGTTTTCTGCTGAACAAATACAGCAATTAAATGTGAAACTGGATACTCCACAAGAGACTTTAACATGGGCATTGGATAATCTTCATCCCAGAATTGCAATGGCTTCAAGTTTTGGAGCAGAAGATGTTGCAGTAATTGATATGATTATGAAGATAAATCCAAAAGCAAGAATCTTTACTCTCGATACGGGTAGACTTAATCAAGAAACATACGATGTTATGGACGAAATCCACAAAAAATACAACCTAAACATAGAGGTAATGTTTCCGGACCATAATGAAGTTGAACAAATGGTCCGCGTAAATGGCATGAACCTATTTTATCATAGTATTGGTAACAGAAAGCTCTGTTGTGGAATAAGGAAGGTTCATCCACTAAATAGGATGTTATCAACACTAGATGGTTGGATTACTGGTTTACGGGCTGATCAAACTGAGATTAGATCAAATGCAAATAAACTTGAAATTGACTCACAACATAATGACATTATTAAGGTAAATCCCATAATTAATTGGACATGGGAGCAGACTTGGGATTATGTTAAAAAGAATAACGTTCCATATAATAAACTTCATGACAAAGGATTCCCAAGTATAGGGTGTGAGCCTTGTACGCGTGCAATCAAATCAGGTGAGCCTTTGAGAGCTGGACGTTGGTGGTGGGAATCAGACCCACAAAAAGAATGTGGATTGCATGCAGACCATAGCAAGTGATTCATTTTGGAATCTGGCATCGGTATTACGAAACCACATGGTGGTAAACTAGTAAACAGAATTACAAAAAAAGATCCCGAACAGTTATTTTCAGTTTCTGTAGATGCAGACCTTGCAAACGACATTGAAAACATTGCAGACGGTATCTTTAGCCCTCTGGAAGGATTTCTTATAAAGGAAGATTTTGAGAACGTAATTCGAAAGGGAAGACTATCAAATGATCTTCCATGGACTATACCAATAGTGTTTGACGTAGGCGAAACTAGCGCTAAGAAGATGAAAGATGCAAAAGACGTTGCTCTTGGTATCAACGGAATAAAATTTACTATTCTGCATGTAGAAGACATCTATACTTTTGATAAGAATGCTACTGCAAAGGGTGTTTATGGTACGACAGATCCCAAACATCCCGGCGTGGCAAAGATTATGCAAATGAATGAATTCCTTGTGGGTGGTAAAATTGACTATATCAAAAGACCTGAAGAAACACAAATCCGGAGGTATAGAAAGAGTCCTCTTGAAACAAGATCTGCATTTGAAAAGGCCGGTTGGAAAACAATCGTCGCATTTCAAACTAGAAACGTTCCGCATGTTGCTCATGAAATGTTACAGAAAGCTTCACTAAACACACATGATGGACTTTTTATTAACCCACTCATTGGAAAGAAGAAATCTGGAGACTACAAAGACGAGGTAATCGTCGCTTCCTATGAAGCACTCATCAAACACTATTATCCTCAGAACCGATGTTACCTTGCAACGTTGCATACAGAGATGAGATATGCAGGTCCAAAAGAGGCTATTCATCATGCTATAATGAGAAAGAATTTCGGTTGTACTCATATTATAATAGGTCGGGACCATGCTGGCGTTGGAAATTATTATGATCCTTTTGCGGCTCAAAAAATATTTGATGACTATTCTGATATAGGCATAGAACCGATCTTCTATCCTGCCTTTTTCTTCTGCAAAAAATGTCTATCATTTGCTAGCGAAAAAAACTGTCCTCATGGACCAGAATTTCAAGAACAACTTAGTGGAACCAAGCTACGAACTATGATTCTTGAAAAACAAAACCCATCTGAGTACATGATTCGTCCTGAGGTATCTAAGGTGCTTATGAGCTGGGATAATCCCTTTGTTGACTAGAGTTTTATTGAAATGACATCAGCTCAGTTTATGCGAAGTTTTGCATTAGTTGTACTTTTGTTAGAGATTGCATTTCTACCCGCTTATGCACAGCAATCTACAATGAATAAATCTGAACGATATGACATTGTTGATGTACCCTTTAGCGCATTCAATGTAGTAAAGAATAATGCTACAATCTTTAAACTTCCTCATGAACACATTACAAACTGGCAGATTGCAATAGAAAATAAGCTAACGTATGCAAACCCGGATGGGAATGCAGTAATCAGACTATACGAAGACCCTGACAAGCAGAAATTTATTGAAATTGGTATGGGAAGTCCACCTGATTACAAATTCTGGACAGCTGTCAATACTCCTGAAGATGGCTATTTTGTAATTCAACAACCTCAAAAGCTAGGCTGGAGTCCTGGTAAAATTGTGACAATAACTCACTCAAGTAATAGTGGACTTTCTGTAAGTGTAGGTCAGAAGGTTATGGTTGATAACCTGGATATTGCAGGCTTTACCGTTAGAGACTTTACTGTTTATGGAATGGGCTCTATCTCTGATCCTCCGGCTACAAACTCGGGAAGCGTTACTCTAAGTATTGTTTCAGGAAATCCAGCAGAAAATCCAATTTTTTACATGCCTTTTATTGTGCTAGGTGGAACCGTGGTGTTAATTGTTGTCTTACTAAAAACTAAGAAGAGAACTTAGTTCTGTAATAACTACAATCCTTCTTTATCTGACATACAGCGCACATTGGGGATATAGGTTTACAAATATTCTGACCGTACATGACAAAAATATCATTTATTCTAATCCAATGTTCCCTTGGAATTTTCTTCATAAGTTCAATCTCTGTTTCCTCTGGAATCTTTGTCTGAACAAGTCCAAGTCTGTTAGAAATTCTATGCACATGAGTATCCACAGGTATTGCAGGTTTGTCAAATGCATATACTAAGACGCAGTTAGCAGTCTTTCTTCCCACCCCTGGAAGCTCAAGCAACTTATCTATAGTCTGGGGTACCTTGCCAGAATATTTTGAATTAATAATAGAAGCCACTTCAATTATTCTTCTTGCTTTTACTCTATAGAATCCAGTAGATTTTATGATTTTTTCAACATCAACAGGTTTTGCACTAGCAAGCGCACGAGCTGTTTTGTATCTAGAGAATAATTTTTTCACAACTGCGGAAGTATTTTCGTCTCTTGTTCTTGCAGATAGTATAGTACCTATCAGAATACTAAGCGGGCTTCCATTTTCTGCCTCGTGCAATTCTCTTAGTGCAGTCATGCGGGGCGGTTTGACAGAATTCATTGTTTTTAGCATACCATTTAGAATTCTTGATATCTTATCCAACTGACCTATTATTGACCATACAAGTATTATATTTGTATAAATTATCAAATTCCTAAGTTAAATAATCCGTAAACCTACTATCGGTATACGACGAGATCGTTTCTTGTTTAAGTTTTGCTAAATGTTGTCGAGCCGCTACCAGAGATGTATCCGGATTTAGTTGCAGTAGCACTTATCGTGTATGTACCAGATTTCACGATATGATATGAGAAGGTTATTTGCCCGTTAGAATTAGTTGTGCCAGTGCTTTGTGAGGTATTCCCGTTTGGCGGCGCTACTTTCAATGTAACTGCTGCACCACTAACTGGAGTCGAGCTGGTAACTGTGACAGTGATAGTTGCCGTAGATCCTTTCGAGTATACCTGACTATCTGTGGTCACAGAAACTGACAATGCCGGCAATTGTGGAGTGGCAGATGCCTCATTTGATGGCAAGGATTCGCCTATAGAATTGATTGCTGTTACTTTATAGTAGTATGTTTGGCCGTTTGTTACTCCAGTATTAGTATAACTTGTTCCAGTAACAGTAGCAATCGGTGTCGGACCCTCACCGTTTGATGCTGTACCGCGATACACATTGTATCCCGTAATTGTAGCTCCACCATTAGACGATGGCGTGTTCCATGTTAGTGCCACTTGAGTATTTCCAACAGTAGCAACAAGATTTTGTGGTGCAGATGGGACTGTAATCACTGTAACTGCTACATTTACTGAATGAGAAATCGAACCAGCAGTTCCTGTTATCGTATATGTTGTTGAACCGGCGGGAGTTACAGTCAACATTACAGACCCCTTACCTCCTGCTGGTACATTTACAGCAGAGGAACTTAGTGTTGAACTGGAACTAGGTGATGATGCCAATGAAATGGTGCCACTAAATCCGTTAACTGATGTGACTGTTATAGTAGAAGAACCAGAGCTGCCAGAATTTATTGTCAATGACGATGGGTTTACAGTGATTGTAAAGTCAGGAGCTGGTGGTTGTAGATACGGTATGAGGTTGTTCGTTAATGGACTTCCAACACCTGTCACAAAGTCATAATTTGGACCTGCGTTACAAATGGTTCCACAGTTACCGTTGCTGCCAGATGTAATGTCCCTATAATTTGCAGAATATGCAGGACCTGTTGCTGCGTTGTAAAATGCAGTATTTGTCCCAAATGAAGCAGACGAGAGTTGGCCTCCACCACTATTAACTATAGCAATAATTGCTGCCCATTGTGGGGCTCCGACGCTAGTTCCTCCAGCTTGGCTCCATCCGCCATACCCATAACTATCATAGATTGAAACCCCGGTATTGGGATCTGCTACATAGGAGACATCAGGTACACCCCTACCAGAATTTGAATTAAAACCAGTCTGATAGCTTGGTCTTGATTCGTATGAGCTGACTCCTCCTCCACCACCACTCCATGCGGTCTCACTTAGTACCTTTCCAGAGGTTTGAACATTTAGTGTAGTTCCACCAACGCTAACCACATATGAAGATGCGGCTGGAAATGAAACACCTGCTCCACTGTCTCCAGATGATGCGATAAAGCTTACACCTGCAACATTAAAGTGATAATCATAACTTGATTCCCCAGAAAACTCGCTTGTTACCCAACTCATTGATACCTGATGAACATTTGGTTGCCTTGCAGCATAATCAACTGCGCTCAGTAAACTGCTAAGAAAAGAATCCTGCGTCTCAACTAGAATGATCTTTGCGCCAGGCGTCATAGCATGGGCCCACTCTACATCAAGTGACTCTTCTAATGCCCAGTTTGTATTAGCTTTTGGCAAACCTTGTGGAGTAGCTTTCGTAAAGCAACCGTTAGTAGTAGTACAAGAAGGAAGACCATATTGAGCGCTAAATGTTGCCAAGTCACTTTCAATATTTGGATCATCATAAGCGTCAACTATGGCAATTGTTTGTCCACTACCACATGAGCTAGTACCATAACA
>MNFB01000034.1:0-10327 GCA_001917995.1 Thaumarchaeota archaeon 13_1_40CM_4_38_7
TAAGGAGAAACTCAAGAAACTCTGATCACAAAAGTATTTATTTAAACTGCCTTAAGACACGATATCCATGAGCAGCAAAAAATCTGCACCGCTACCGGCTTCAAGCGCGGGTCTATTGAGATTCTTCGAAGATGAGACCAAAGGATACAAGATACGACCTGAAATAGTAGTGGCCATTCCAAGTGCACTAATTGCTATATCGTGGATTCTAAAAACATTCTTCACACCATGACTGATAGCTCTGATAATGTGGCCCGCATTCACAAGCGGTACACCCTGACAACTTTTACTCCATCATCATACTATGTATCACTTGCTATTTCAATTGGTGTAGTTTGTCTTATGGTATACATTTCATCACTATATTATTTCAAGACTGACAAGAATTTGGTGTATGCCATTCCATTAACTGTAGTAGCATTGACAATTACTCAGTTAATTGACAGGAAAATTTTGAAGACTGAATATTCTAAATCTTTACACATGTCTGCATTTGGGAATCTTCTTTGGCTAGTAACGGTTTTGGGTGGCATGCTATCTATGTATGTATTCTCAAAACCGCAGTTGGCATATCTTTACATCACAGAAGGGATGTTTCTTTTTGCAAGCTTTCGAATAGGCATATTTACATCAACAATTGGTGCCAAAGTCAAGACAGCTTGGGCAATATGTCTGATACAGCCACTTGCAATCTTTTTTGCGTTTGTTCCATACCATCTATGGACTCCAATGCTTGCAGATGTAAAATCCCTGACTTTTGGTATTGCCTTTCTCTTGCTTGGTACTGCATGGACCATACTAAGTGACAGAGCCACAGGCAAGCTCTCAAGGACCCACAAGATGCTGCAAGCATATGTAGCCGCGTCTACCAGAAATGATCCTGCACAGATGGAGACAATCATAGAGGAACGCTCCGAAGAGTCTACAGTCTCTACATTTCAGATTGTATTTCGAGCAAAAAACAACGAGTGCAGACTGGTATTACCAGATGTCCATCCAGGCCCCTTTCATCCAATTGGTGGAAGCAATATAACCTATCTAATATACAAGAATCTGAATTTCTCTGCAATGGTTATGCATAGTGTATCTGACCATTCCCTTAATCTGCCATCAAAATCTCAAGTAGACCTGTACCTTTCTAGCCTGCAGAAAAGCTCTGCAATACAACAGGGGGTAAAATGCACAAAGCCAGTCTCAGTCCAAGTAAACAGAGCAAGAGCAGTAGGAATGCTATTTGACAAGAATGCGGTATTGATTCTTTCCTTGTCACCGCATGGAATGGAGGATATACCATCCTATGTAAAGACAGAGCTTGAACAATACGGCAAGAACCGTGGATTTGAACGGGTCTTAATTGTTGACAGCCATAATGCAATGGGTGAAATAATTCAAGAAAACGATGCCGATGATCTTCTAAAGGCTGCCAAGTCCAATTTGGATACTCTAATGACCAAAGAAAAAATGGGACTTGAAGTGGGATACTCTAATTCAGAGTCTTTAAAAATTAGCACCGATGACCTTGGACCAGGAAAGATAGCTGTCGTGTGTTTGAAAATAGGCGACGAGAAATTCTATCTTGGGTGGGCTGATTCAAATAACATGCAAAATGGCCTCCGAGAACACATTGCAAATCATCTCTCAAAAAATGGCTATAATCTGCTTGAAGTCTGCACCTCTGATACCCATTACAAGGCACGAGAGGCAAGAAACAAGCATGGATATTTTGAGTTTGGAAGCCTGGCAAAATTTGACGATATCTCAGCATGGTTTTTGCAACTTGCAAGCGAGGCTGAGAGAAACCTCTCACCTTCTTCCTTTGAGCTATTAGAGCAGGAAACTAGAGTAAAGGTCATGGGAGACAAGCAGTTTGAGGACTATTCAAAATCTCTAGACAGAGCCATGCGTATCACACAAGGCTTTCTTATCGGAACTACAACACTCTTCCTTTACACGCTACTTTGAGAATAAAATTCGTCAATATTCCCATAAAACTCATCACAAAACGAATCAAGTTGATGTATTGGAATAATTGGAACACCCTCTAAAAATTTCATATCTTGTTGGTACAGTGTTACAATAGCTGGAATTGCCGTATGAACCTTTTCTTTTGCCAAAAACTTTCTTGTCCTCTCAATTTGTTTTACGACAGCAGACTCTAGAGATGACTGGCTCATTTTATTCCAATGCTTGCAATCAATTAAGATTGCGGTTCCAGACTTTATTCCTACCACATCGATCTGCATTCTAGGATTGGTAAGGATCACATTTTTATCAGTATCAAAGTCTCTGCTCTCGAGTATCTCTGCTGCAAGCGATTCAAAATCCTGCCACTGCAAGAAACGAGATACTTCGTCGATTGCAGCCCCCATGGATATGGCCAAGAGAGCTGTCTTTAGCCTGTCATGTTCTTTAAAATATATCATCTTATCTTGGTATGTTCCAATTCCGTTTTGCAAAAAATTATCAAGAATAGATCTAGCCAGTGCCTCACTTGTTTGGGTTGCCATCGAGAAATCCTCGATTGAGATTCCACCTGGGATTATGCCTGGGATTCCACGAACTAGTGATTGAAGATTCAACAAGGGTATAATTGCTTGCGGATTTATAAAATTCTATTTGCGGTACAACATGACATCCAAATCTGAGACTCTTTTTATCTTATTTGTCTTTTGATGGTTTCTCTAGTTCCGGCTCAAAATCTAGCACGAAATGTTTTGCAACTTTTCTTAACTCTCTTAAAATCTTGCCTAGATCTGGTCCTTTCTTTGATGGGGCCACCAATATTATTAGGTAATCATCACATAAAAATATGATCATGAATTTTTCTGTTACCCCACTCCGCGGATTTTATAAAAATTAATTTCGTTTGTTCATACTGTTTCTTTGATTAGTACAGGATGGTTAAATACAGTTCAAATCAAAGCAAATCATGAAACTGATTCTGCTTCTCATACTAGCTTTATTTATTTTCGGCTCAAAGATGGTACTTGGTGACAAGGGAACCTATTTTGACAAAGTAGAGTTTATTCAATACTCTGACGATAACACTGCAATTGAAGAGGTAAAAAATGGGCATTTGGATATATACTATTCTGCCATTCCATCTGACAGGCTAGACCCCCAATCAAGACAAGCCCTCAGCGTATTCCAGTCAACTGGAAGCACCTATGGTCTGCTTGTAAATCCTGGTAATTCATCTGACAAGTTTAATCCATTTTCTATAAGAGAGGTTCGCTTTGCATTAAACTATCTAGTAGACAGGGACTTGATCGTCGATGAATTATTACAAGGATATGGGCTTGCAATGGTTTCAGCCTACAAACCCTATGATCCAGACTATCTTCTGATATTAGATGAGCTTCAATCATTTGATTTCAGGTACAACCCAATACTTGCAGATAATATAATCTCAGAATCACTAGAGAAAGCTGGAGCCAAAAAAATTTCTGCCAAGTGGTATTATGGCTCAAATCCAGTTGAGATAACTATCTTTATTCGAAACGATGACCAGATACGAAAATCAATCGGCGAGGTGCTTGCCTCGCAGCTACAGAAAGAAGGCTTTACAGTACACAAAGACTACGGCGACCTTGCCAAGGCATATTCAGTTGTCTATGGTTCAAACCCATGCGATATGAAATGGAACATTTACACCGAGGCCTATACCATGAGTGGCTTTGTTAGATATGATTCTGTTATAATAGCACAGATGTACTCACCTTGGTTTGGCAACATGCCTGGCTCTGGTAATCCAGCATACTGTAACTACAAAGATGATAAGATCGATTCTATATCTCAGAAAATATTTGTGGCAAATTTCACATCAGCCGACGAGCGAACTGGACTGATGAAAAAAGGAGTGCATGAAGGCATCAATGAATCAGTCCGTATCTTTCTTGCAACAAAAACAGACCAGTTTGTAGCAAACAAAAAAGTACAAGGAATCATAAATGATTTTGGGGCAGGAGTCACAAGCAGGTTTACGTCAATAAATGCACGAGATGACTCCAATACATTATCAATAGGTGTAAAAAAGATCTACCAAGGGGCATGGAACCCAATTGGGGGTTTTGCTGATTCATACTCACAGCAAATATGGGGTACAGTAGCTGACTCGGGCGACTTTAGAAACCCATACACGGGTCTTGTCATACCAGTTCGTTCAACATGGCAAGTAGTAGCGGCAGGGCCCAATGACAAGTTTCCAGTCCCACCTGATGCCATAAAATGGAGTCCTACACAACAAAAATGGGTTAATATCGATGCTGGAATGAATGCTACAAGCAAGGTAACATTTCATCTAATCTTTGGAAACTGGCATAACGGTCAACCAATGGACATGAATGACGTGCTTTATGGCATATACTTTACTTATCAATGGGGGCAGGACCAATCCGTGGCAGCAAAGACATTTGACTCAGAATTTTCGCCAAAGGCAGCTCAAGCTGTAAAGACTCTAGTTGGAATTAAAATACTAGACAAAGACACCATCGAGGTATACCAGAACTTTTGGCACTTTGACCAAGGCGAGATTGCAGACTCGGCACAGGTCTGGCCGGCCATGCCGTGGGAGATTATCTATTCCATGGAAAAGTCCGTCACTGATGGTAAACTATCATTCTCAAGGTCAGGCGCTGTAAGCAACAATGTAGACTGGTTGTCACTACTTGTACCAAAAGATGCTGATATCATCAAATCAAATCTCGAAGAATTCAAAAAAGATAATCTAGTACCAGCTGCACTTGTAAATTCTACTAAAATCTATACTGATTCCAGATATTCAGCTTCGGTATCATGGATAAACCAACACAATCATGGTATAATCAGTAACGGTCCGTTCTTTTTAGATAACTATTCCCCCGAAGCTAGAACCATAACGATAAAATCATTTGATGATTCCACATATCCATTTGGAGCTGGATACTGGAAGACATTTGAGAAGATAAAGATTCCAAAAATAGAGAGTGCCAAGATTCCTAAATTAGTATCAATTGGAAAGGAACTTGATATACCAGTCGATATCACACCAAACGCCACTGCATACTATTTTTTGATAAACTCGGAGGGGAAAATTATCGATAAAGGCCAAGTAAAGTCAAGCACAGGCATATCTGATATTATAATTCCACCAAACAAGACTTCATACCTTAGTCCTGGGGCAAACGACTTGCAAATCTTTACTGTATCAGACTTGGCATACCATCCTGACATCTTCAGAACAAGCTTTCTTGCAATAAATGGAAATTATACCATGCCTGAGGAACCATCCCACGCTTTGTACCAATCCACAACTACAAACTCTGGCTATATTGTAGGAATTGGATTTTTAGTCGGACTAGTTTTGCTATATATTACACTAAGAAAGGTAAGACGCAAAGTGCCAAGTGAGGCGATGATATCATGATGGGATTTGCAAGATACCTTGCCAAGCGCGCCATTACCATGTTTGGCGTATTGATGGTCACTTTATTGATTACAGTAGCACTTGTTGGTTCCAACATGGATGCTATTCTAAAGCAGAGTGTAGTAGTAGAAGAGCGAACAGCTATAACAAATGACAAAGCACTTGTTGCGAAATTCAAGACACCAGAAGAGCTGGAAAGATACGTTGGAGACCAGATAAAGCAGCGAGAGATTGCCCTTGGGCTAGACAAGCCTTGGTACTTTCCTCCACGCCTGGGACTTGCAATGTACAAGATCTTGACACTAGACTTTGGTCATGCAAAATTTTTGACAAGTGATACTGGCTCTTCTGATGTCAAAGATATCATACTTGAGAAGATGCCAAGAACCATACTTCTTTTCACAACTGCGACTGTGATAATAGCAATTATTGGAATACTTGTCGGCGCAATAGCGGCAAGCAAGGTAAACTCTAAAATTGACAAGATTACTTCTGCGTTTGCAGTTATCAGCAGTAGCTTTCCGGTATGGTGGGTTGGTCTTTTAATGATATTTTTATTTGCGTTTGTGTATCCAATATTTCCAGCGCGGGCAACTCCTACAGTACATGTAACTGATCCAGGATACTATGCATCACTAATTTATCACATGTCACTGCCACTGATAACACTAGTACTAATTGGATTTGGTTCATGGTCGTATCTTGTCCGCAACTTTCTAGTCGGTGTACTTCAAGAGGACTTTATCATGGCAAAAAAAGCTGCAGGTATTGACAAGAAAAAGATCTTGTACAGTCATGCACTCAAAAATGCCGCACCTCCAATTATAACTATACTAGCATTAGGTTTGTCTGGCTCACTTGGGGGCTCGATAATCACCGAAGCTGTATTTGACTGGCCAGGGATGGGAAGACTATACTATGAGGCAATAGGAGTTCTTGACCTGCCTGTCATAATTGCAGACATTTTGTATGGGTACTTTGACCCAAGGGTGAGAAGACAATGAGTTTTTCTCCCAAAGAGATCCGAGACGAGTTCTTGAAGAACAATATTGGTCTAATTGGTATAGGAATACTTGGAGCCCTTTTTGGTTTATCAATAATTGCCTTTGTTACAGTTCCAGCCCAGTCCCTTGGGCAATGGAATGACCCGGCAAGTTGGCTTGCCTATCCAAAGTCAGCCATGCCAGCGTGGATAAATTATTTTCTTCCACAAAAGATTCCAGAACATCTCGTACTGGTACCGCAGACTTTCATTCAAAAGAGCGGTGATATTGTATCAGTTACAAACTTGTTTGCAGTAGATTACCAGTATGATTCCTTTCCAAGCGATTTTATCTACCAATATGATACCAAATATACCGGCTCGCCGCTAGTTTTCATGTCAGTGACAAGACCTGATGGTATGGTACTACAATTGATGTCCACCTCGCTGCCTTCAGCCCGAACCGAATCCAAATTTACTGGAATGATATTTTCAACTGATGATTCCATGAAAAAAAACCTCAAAAATAATTCGGACAAATTTTCATTTTCATTTGATACTCTATCTTCTGGAGATATTGTATTTTCAAAACTTGACCAAAACAAGATTCTAAAGGGACACTATATCTTCAAAGTGACTATATACAATGTAGGTGGGAACCTGTCCCTTGATGAATCTAAATTCATCCTAGGAGGCAAAGTATATGGTCTTATGGGTACTGATGAATTACGACGTGACCTGGCAGTAGGATTGCTATGGGGAACGCCTCTAGCACTTTTTATCGGTATTACAGTATCAGTTGGTTCTGTCATACTAGGGCTAGTTTACGGTGTATTTGCTGGATACAAAGGCAAAAAAACTGACGAGACCATGATGAGACTCAACGATATCGTATACGCAATGCCTGTGCTGCCGCTCTTGATTATTCTAGCTGTTACAATTGGAAACAGCATATTTCTAATCGTTGGGTTTTTAGTCATATTTGGATGGGTTGGTATAGCCAAGGTCTCAAGAAGCATGGCACTTCAGATAAAAGAATTACAATATGTCGAGGCCTCAAAATTAATGGGTCAAAAGGACTGGAAAATAATATTTAAGCATATTATACCACAACTTCTTCCATATACCTTTGCGAGTATAGCCATATCAGTTCCAGGGGCCATAATCACTGAAGCAGGACTTAGCTTTTTGGGACTAGGCGACCCAACATTTCCCACCTGGGGTCAGATCCTACACGATGCCAGCAATTATGGCGCAGCCGAGCGCGGCCTGTGGTGGTGGATTATCCCACCTGGTATCATGATTGCGATTACCGGTCTTGCATTTGTCTTTATGGGTCACGCAATGGATACAATTGTCAACCCTAAGCTACGGCGCTAGGGCTGAACTTGCGAATTATTTTAATGGTATCGTCAGATAGTTTCACAGTATATGCTGCAGCATTTGGGTCAGAAGACTGGGCAAGGGTCTCTGCAAACTCTGTCTTGTCCTTGCCTCTGTGATACATCCCACCTGATTCTTTGATACACAATGGAAACTTTTGCAATTTTAGACCGTTTTGGAAAAGATGGGAGACAAAACCCATATACGATTTTGTATCATACCAGTCTGCATTTTTCTCTTCACAAAGCATTATCCATGTATCTATTGTATTTTGAAATAATGCTTTATTTCGCAACTCTTCAAGTGTCATCTATTTTATCTAAAAGTCTGCTCTTTTCATCTTAGATCCGCATCTAGGGCAGATACCACCCTTGAATCGGTTGTTACACGCAAGGCAGATGTACTTTACACCTTGGCTTTGGCCAAAGAATCCTCCGCTTGCACCAGAGTCAGAACCCATGCCTCCCATTCTCTTTAGAGCGCGATTTCTCAAAAAGAGCGGAAATACTATGAATATGCCAAGTGCTGCCATCAGTCCCCAAGGCCATGGTAATAGCATCTGCAGGCCAATGGATACAGCAAGCGATCCAAACAGGAATATGAGATAAGTTTTGTAATTAATCAATGTACAGGATAGCAACAAAAAGCTTATAAATTTTTGTCACGATTTATTCAGACTTAATCGTTATCTCAAGGGGGTTTCCGTCTCTGTCATAGGCAAATATGTCACCGTCCTCATATGGCGCCTGCACTATAACAGATACAAATCCGAAAAAATTATGTAGATCGGTAACTGATGGTTTGGCCTGGCCAGTTGGGTGGGAATGGACTGTTCCTACATAGCTTGGATCAAACGGTAAGAACGAATGGGGAAAGCCTGCAAAGGTGGGTCCAGAGTGTGAGAATGGTGGTATAACTAGTCCGTCTACAAATATCAGACCTTTTTTAGCTTTTCCGCGCAATATCAGTATGCCTTCATTTGGGTGATTCATCTTGCAATAGGACAAGATTCCATCACGGATATCCTGCTTGATTGTTATAGTTCGCTTGGGCCTTTGTACTTTCAAACTATGATAATCTTCTAGGCTGGAACTAATTAATCTATGATATAGTCCATGATACCTAGTTCATGATGCCAAGCAATCCATGACATGCCAATTATTTTATGATGATACCATATCAGAACTTGATGGCAACTTTTCCGCCATAGAGTGTACCAAGGGATGATTCCAGCTCAGAGTGGTACTTTGCAATCAAGGCCTCGTTCTGGGATATCTCTTTTTCCAATCTTTTTACGGAGGATTCCAAATCAGATAGATTTGACTTGCCCTTTGCCAGGTCCCTTTCCCTTAAATCAAGCGCATGGGAATCAAATATGGCAAGTCCCTTTTCAAGCTCGGATAATTTTTTTTCATATGAATCCTTTAATGATAAAAACTCGTCTAGTCTGTTAACAGTCTCCTCTATCTGTTCTGCTGCCTTTTTGGAATCTTTAACTGATATATTTCCAGCAAGTACTGATTTTGTAACTGCGTGTAGTATCTCGATAATACTACCCTTGTTTTGTACAGTTAAAACATCATATGGTTCTAGCAGAAGCTCTTCCATTAGTTTTTTGATTGGCTTATCAAAGGAAGAGACATAGCTGTATTTTCCTAGAGGTCGCGATATCTTGGACAGCTGATCAGCTATCCTGTTTTTTATGTCTATTTTTTCACCTGAGAGCGACTGGATCTTCTTTTTTATACCTAAAAATTCTTGATATTCTGTTTTTGATTTAAGCGATGTAATATCTTGTTGCAACTGTTCTATGATTCTTCGGGTCTTGTCCATTTGATTGGTCTCATCAGATATTCTTTTGTGTTTTTGAATCGTATCCTCTTTTAGTTTTTTGATTTTTATCGTACCATCAATGATACTTTGAGCCTTTGACTTGAAATCTTCATGCTCGTTTATTATATTTTGGAGCTGTCCTCTACTCTGGGATAGTTTGGCAAGCTCATTTTTTAGTTTATCAGCATACTTTCTTGCAAAGACATGCATCACTCTAGTATGGGAACCCAGGACATCACCCATTCTTTTTAGCATCTGGTTTATTTCAGTATAAAGTGATACTAAATCATCAAAGGTCTTGACATCACTCAAATTTGATACAGTCTCTTTTTTTATTGCAGAAACGACAGTATCCCTTCCCCGAGTAGCTACTGCTTTTAGGTTTTTATCCACATCATCTAGTTTCAAGTCGTCTGATTCTAGCTGAGTAACTGTATCTTTGATATTTTCTTGGTTTGATTTGATATCATTTCTTATTTTTCTTGCCCGGTCTATGACTGATATCATAATAGGCGACTCGATCTCTTTTAGTATATCAGATATGGTATCAATTGGAATCTCTTTGTGCGATACTGCATCTTGTGCCTTTTTCTTGCCAAACCCAAAAACCATTGTACTTGGTATGATTTCGTAACAACGTTAAATATTATGCATATGAAATTAGACCATGAGTGATATCAGACTGTGAGTGATATCCGACTTGTCATGGCGGGTTCCGCTATCAT
>MNFB01000034.1:10708-16897 GCA_001917995.1 Thaumarchaeota archaeon 13_1_40CM_4_38_7
ACTTCCTTTCAAAGGATCGACGCTGTCTCTGCTCGTAATTGCTCTTATCGCAATAATAGCGCTAGCAATTTTTCGGTTCTTGATTCCTCTGATAATAGCTGGCATAATAGCCATACTGTTACTTGTCTTGATATTTGGAGGAATACCAGTTCCTATTTACAAGTGAGTCTGCTGATTTTAAAAAATAAAGGCAGAATCTTGTAACGAGCCTTACAGGACTCGAATCTTTGTTGCCAACGCAAAACAATTAATCGGTACGATTGTCAAGAATCAAGTAATGTCGATTTATCACACGGTAGGCAAGGCATTTTTGACAGCAGGTATAGCACTTGCAATAATAACAATATTTGATTATGTCATATTTCTTACGAATAATTCTTGAACTCTCTACGTTAATCCATATGAGTACATTAGTATTCTGTAGTTGCGCTTTTGGTTATATCTGAGATTGTATTAATAATAAAAACATTTAATGAAAGAAACGGACTCGGGATAAATAATAACAAGTACATTCTATGAAACAGTATGATTAAAGAAATGAGAGGAATTTGCATCGTATGTGAATTTCAGGTAAGGGGAAATACATTCGAAGAATTAGATATGAATTTCACGTCACATTTTGAAACCACTGGTCATGAGACCTACTTTTTTATGGATGGAGACAAAAGAATAGAAAGAAGCGTTTCATAATAGTCAAACACTTTTCAACAAATCATTACGCGTGATATTACGTAGCAAGTCTTACAGGACTTGTGTGTCATAATGGTACTAAAATAGAACTCACCCGTCCATATAACAAATGGAATTGACCATCACTAGAATTTTTGATGCTCAGCGTGATCGTGTGTGGAAAGCTTGGACCCATCCCGAGACATTTATGAAATGGTGGGGTCCCAAATACTTTAGTTGCCCTTTAGCCAATCTTGATCTCCGAATAGGAGGCAAATATCTCGTAGCTATGCGTGGTCCAGACGGCAAGGATTTCTATAGTACCGGTACTTATCGTGAAATAATTCCGCTGGAAAAAATTACAGTAACTGATAGTTTTGCGGACGAAAAAGGAAATGCAGTTCCAGCTTCTTACTACGGAATGGGCGAAACCTTCCCTCGGGAAATGAAAGTTACGATTACTTTTGAGGATCATTACGGCAGGACAAAAATGACTTTGAATTATCCTACTACAGAAGGAATAGACGCAACAATGCTAGATAACATGAAGCAAGGATGGAACCAATCTTTTGACAAACTAGCAGAAAGTTTGAAATGATAGGTCTTTGAAAATAAAAAATTTGGAAAGGAGTCTTGTAGCTACTCCGAGAAGGGAATTGGTATGAATTTCATAATGAGTCCTAATACTAACATGTTTAATTCAGTCCGTGTCCCCAGAAATACTGTTGAGTAACAATTTCAAGTGTAAGGAATGTGGAATGCAATTTGATGATCCGATAAGATTGGAGAGACATTTCAAGAAAGCGCATCCGAATAAATATGTCGGTTATCAACAGAAATGGTATTGGGAAAATTAATTTAAAGATTATTGCAAAAAATAGCGAGTCTTACAGGACTCAAACCTTGGGCGTGTGAAAATCCAGCCCAAAATTCAGTCTCTAGCTTTCATGAAACAGGCTTTGGATTTCATGGTCTGACAAAACACGGTCATAAATGCGAAGCTGATCTAGTATGCCGTTGTAGTAATCGACGAGTGTATTCGGAGGCGCTTGACCGCCAATCAAGATGTCAAAGTCGCTATCTATATTATTGACTCCACTGATATCACTACCTTCCATTTTGTCATCAATGTACAATTTTGTGATTGGCGCATTTCTATCAAAAACAAGCACAACATGATGAAACTGCCCATCGTTTACTTTAGTTGTAGAATAAACATGTGCCTCATGAATTCTATCCCTAACTATTCCAATAATCTGACCAGAATTGTCCTCAACTGAATATCCAATGTATTGCCCATCGTTATTACGTCTATGATCCACTAGTAGGCCATAACCGCCCTCTCCTCCACCTGACTGAGTACTTTTCATCCAGAATGATATAGTGAAGCTTCCCGCGCTGCCAAAATTCAATGTTGGATTATTGGGAACCTGAATTACACCATTAGTACCACCAAATCTTGCCCCCTTTCCTATCTTACCATCTACAAATGTGACATCGACACAAACGCTGCCATTATTGCCATGACTACTCGTGTCTCGTGCATTATTTTCAAAGTCCCACTCTGCAACAAGTCCTGTATTCAGAATGTTGTTGGCTAGATGTCCAGTCGATGTAAAATTAGAATCGAGTTGTGATTGCTTACATGGACCATAGGTTGGATAATGGGGTTGAGGTATAGGTTCTGGATTTGGCTGATTAATTCTTTGTTCTAATTCCGCTACCCTATTTTCAAGGGAGTTGATTTGCAAGAGGCTGGCGTTTTGTTGTTCCTTTAGTTCATTTATAGCATCACTTTGTGCCTTTATCAGTTGACTATTTTCATCCAATTGTGCGGTCAAAGATTTTATTGTCTGTGATTGTTCAGCAAGATTAGTTTTAAGGTCCGTCATAGTATTTTGCGAAACAGAAATACTTGCAGCTATCAATCCTATGGCAATTAATGAAATGGCAATCGCAATTAGTGCGACGGCTAGAGCACCTTCCACTAGTTCAGGTATATTGTATGCCAAATAAACACGATCCTGTTCTAAAAAGAAACGTACATTGAGAAAATCATGACTTGTTGAAAAAATTGGGAAAGGAGTTTTGTAGCTACTCCGATGAGCTTACTGCACATTTTCTGTCAAATCGTTCTCACAAAATCCCGCTGCTCGTTCGGATGTATCCTTTTACGTGGAACAAGCGCACGCAACAGCTCCTGGTGCAAAAATCCTAGTGGTTGGTGCAAAATCAATCAGCTGGCAGGACAAGTATGACGCAGATTACTATGCTAAAACTCGGCCCGAGGTGCAGCATATCTTCTCAGTATCTTGGTCAAAAGTTGTAGTCACGCTTGGAATGACTCTAAAAAACACGGATCGGAAATAAAAATGGTTAATGTTTCTTAGATCTTGGTACCAGTTATGATGCAATTTAACTACGATCGCTTGCCTAATCGATAGTGCAATGTTTGTTATACTTGTCCGAAGCCCCGTGCAGACATCGCTCTGGATCATTAGGTGGATCCCCTTTTCTATCCTTCTTATGTCCCTTCTTATTATCTTGTGACTTGTGGTTGCCTTTGTCATGATCCGCATACGCAGATAAAGTGGGAACAACTATCGAGGCCCCAAGAAGCAATACAACTGCAAGTGTCCCTAGAGAGGCAAGTGCCAATCGGTTGTGTTTTGTTGCAGTTTTTCTCATGTTGTTCAACAAGCCGGACATTTTCTATTAAAGCTTATGCAGCTTTTATTAGTGATTTTTAAGACATGCGCTTTTTGTCTTCTATTGTCTTTAATGTGCAAGAAGCAAATCTCAGTCTTACAGGACTCAAACCATTGTTTTCAGGCTGTGTGAAAGACCGACATTTGTTACGATCAATCTCCATTTGTTACGATTAATCTACATTAGTTAGTTTTACCTTGTCCGAACCACTTTTTTCAATATGCTTTACCAGGCGTCTTATCATCTCTCGTTCGTTTTGGGAATGCTTAATTTTCCTAATGATTTTTTCTTCGAGAGTAGAACCTGGCCTGTCACCTACCATCTTGAAAAAAATATGAGGACTGTCTTTACTGATTTTTGCTCTAACTGATACATCATTTTTTACCATGTTAACCTCGAGTTTCTCAAACAGCGCAACATATTTTGTTACCAGTTTTCGATTTTTCATTAGGGTGTGACCAACTGGAAACAAGAGATAATCTCGTAATAATGAATGCACTTTTCGATATGTCAAAGTTTTAGATAACTTGGATTCATCAACAATATCAGGGATAGTTTTTGGTCTTGCTGCTACCTCAAGAATTTTACTCTTGTCCTCATCGTAATAGGAGTGCAAAATCATAGTTATCATTGATTTGTCCGTTATCGTAACCCATATAGGACTATCAATAGTCTTCCCCACGACATACGGATATGCGATTGGTATATCGAGGTTTTGATAAAATTCACTTCATGCCGTGTTATATACTGTTAAACATCACATCAAATTCATCGTAAGGGAGGTTAGAAAAATTGAATAGAATTTATTGGAAATGCCTGAAAATAAAAAATTTGGAAGGGAGTTTTGTAGCTACTCCAATAAGCTTACTTCACTTTTTGAATCATGTATACGCCTGTGACTTTTAGTGTAACTTCTGGAGCTCAGTACACTGTTCATGCGGCAAATTGGCAAAATATTGTCTTTAACCACTGGGATGATGAAAGTATAAATCCATCTAGAACAGTCACACCCGCACAGAGCACTACTTTAGTAGAGTACTATACCAAGTAGAGTTTTGCTTTTCTACTTGTGGCGAGACCAAAATTAAGAATCTGGAATACTATGGTCTTCCTGTATGTACTAGTGTGGTACTAACCTAGTCTTTTATCATCCAAGATCTGACCACTGCTGTTGCGGTCTACTGATGATGCTCAAGAAAACATGAGTGATGGCAAGACTCAAGGGACTAGCCTCGTGGTTCAAAAGTGTGATATATGTAATGGAAAAGTTGAGCGTGTTGCCGGCGATGTCATATTTGGCGACAAGTGGTACCATAACTCATGTTGGAAATCAAAGAAAACAAGCAAGACCCAAAATTGAAATTTATACCCCTCCTCTTGAGTTTTAGATACGTCAATGATAGATATATAATGAAAATGGATTGAAATGTAATCGAATTATTTTTCCTTTCCCCATGATAACGGTAATCTAGCACACTTGGTCTCAAGATAGAGTATGACTAGAATTGTTATCATTTTATGACTAGTTGTATACCGCAAAATGTCTCATAGACAAAGATTACCCTTTTAACTTTGTTCTGTTTCCAGGATGACACAGGGTTGGATGTTGCGATACAAGCAAGTGCTAGGCATCTTATTGGCTATTGGTTTATTTTTTCCTGCTAGTATTTATGGTAATTCCATCAGTACTGTACTAGTACCGCAAGCACGTGGTGACACCAGTATTGGTTCTATCTCTGATAATTTTGTCGACATTCTTTCCAAGATCTCGTCTGAAAACAATCTAACCAGATATCTGGATCCAAAATCATCTGCATTTCAATCACCTAGCAGTTGGCAGAAACATTTAGTTGACAAGGCATATTCTTCTCCTCTAAAGGCTCATAACCCTGTTCACGTAAAGCATCATTTACTTCCAACAGAAATAGTTCCCTTTGCTTTATCACCACAAGCATTCGGAACAGGCCCTCCGCAAGTTTGGAATGCTTATGGGCTTAACGCTGTTAATTGCTCTATGACGGGTTACCAGTGGGGTGACCCACATCTTTGCGGCTATGGACAAGTAATAGGAATAGTAGATTGGTACTATGATGCAAACATCGAAAGTGACCTTGGAACATTCAGCCAATATTACGGTCTTCCTTCATGTACTACATCAAATGGTTGCTTGAATATCTTGGTGGAAGATGGGACGCCGACCAATCCTAATGTACCAGATAATATTCCGACGGACATCGAGATCTCCCTTGATGTAGAATGGGTGCATGCTATAGCGCCAGGAGCATCAATCCTTCTTGTTAATGCTGCCAGTAACAACATATACGATCTTCTTGGCGGAAATGGCTTTCTTGGCGCAGTAAACGTTGCTTCCCAGTCTCCAGGTGTTCATCAAGTATCGATGAGTTTTGGTGGCACAGAATTCTCTGGGGAGACTAGCTTTGATAGCACATTTCAGGTATCAGGTGTAAGCTTCTTTGCCGCATCTGGCGATTCCGGAATTGGTACAATTTATCCTGCAGCATCGCCGTGGGTTGTCTCTGTCGGCGGCACAATTCTTAACTTTGATAGTGCAGGAAACCTCCAAAGCGAGACTGCTTGGAGCGGAAGTGGTGGTGGATATAGCACTAAAGAATCGCAGCCTCCATACCAGATCAATTATGGAATATCTAGTGGTAATACGAGGGCACAGCCAGATATTGCAGCCTCTGCCACAAATTTCCCAATATACGATAGTGTCGCATTAGGCGGTCAATCAGGTTGGTATACGGTATATGGAACAAGTGCTTCCACTCCGCTGTGGGCATCCGTTGT
>MNFB01000070.1 GCA_001917995.1 Thaumarchaeota archaeon 13_1_40CM_4_38_7
TGATGCAAATTGAAGAAAATGGTCATCAGATGGGCTTTTCAAGGAAATTGATGATGGAAAATGCAGGAGCATCAGTGGCAAGGCACATTACAGAAAAGTATCCTGATTTGTCTAAAAAGAAAGTACTAGTTTTTGCTGGTCTAGGAAATAACGGCGGTGATGCTTTTGTAGTAGCGAGGCATCTGGCAGGATTTGGCTGCGAGCCAGTAGTCATATTGCTTGGAGCTCCAGATAAGATCAAGACCGAAGAAGCAAGATCGAATTGGCAATTGTTAGAAAAAATGAACTCGGTAAACCTGATAATTGCATTAGATCCAAGCACAATTGATCTTCAAGTAGATATTATCGTTGATGGCATATTAGGAACTGGCATTGCTGGAAAGATTAGAGAACCATATGCATCAGCTATAGATTTGATAAATAAATTGCATGCTCACAAATGTGCTGTAGACATTCCATCTGGCATGGATCCAGATACAGGTAACGTGACTGACAAATGTGTAAAGGCAGATGTTACGATTACATTTCATAAGATGAAAATTGGAATGCAAAAACGAATTGATATGTGTGGGAAAATAATTGTCGAAAAGATAGGAATACCACCAGAAGCGGAGATTGGAGTGTTATGAAGGTTTATCAAATTGAGGTTGGAAACATGCAAAATTTCACTTATGTATTGGAGGATGAAGAAACACAAGAATCTGTAATCATTGATCCCTCATGGGATCTAGATCTAGTGATAGATGTTATGGAAAAAAATAGCCTGAAAGTAAAATATATCATAAATACCCACCATCATTTTGACCATACTATAGGAAATGACGCCATGGCAAAAAGTACAGGCTCTAAGATCATTCAGCATAGTGCTTCTGCTCTGAAGAACGATATTAGAATCTCAGATGGCGACAAGATAAAATTTGGAAACTCGGAGCTTACCGTTGTCCACACGCCAGGACATTCTAAAGATAGCATATGTCTTGTTGGCGATAGTAAAGTTTTTTCTGGCGATACTCTGTTTGTTGGTAGTTGTGGAAGAGTAGATTTACCAGGAGGTAGCGCAAAGGAGCTTTATCACAGTCTATTTGATATTATAAGCAAGATGAATGAAAATCTAGTGCTTTATCCTGGCCACAACTATGGAAATTCTCCAACATCAACAATTGGGAGAGAGAAAAAAACAAACGTTGTATTGCAACCAAGAACAGAAAATGAATTTTTGGAATTTATGAATAGTGATTGATCATTGCAAGACGTAGAAGTGCTTGGAAACAAGCAAAAGGGATTAGAATTTATCAAGCAGACAGAACAAAGAAAATTCACATTTTCTCTAGTTATTTCGTATACTGCAACATCAGAAATACCGGGAATTACTATAGCTGGCGAAAATCCAGATTTAATAAAATACACGGGACCAGCTGACGCAGAGTTCATTCACTATGGACACTGCAAGAGCATACCAGTTATTCCCATGACGCCAGATGGTAAACCAACTCCAGCGTTGTTGACTAAAACAGCCTTAGAGGCAGCAAGCATACCTAGTGTTGTAATAAATGCAGGTAGTAAAGTACCCCCTAAACTTCCGTTCATAGATATGGGTTTAGAATATGGTAAAAACATAGAAAATGAATCCGCACTAAGCCAAGAAGGCGTTAGAAAAGCTGTTGAGTATGGAAGAATAATTGGAAGATTTCTGGGGGCTTCTACAGACTGTCTTGTCGTGGGTGAAAGTGTACCTGGCGGTACTACGACCGCTCTGGGAGTATTGACTGGGTTTGGTGTAAAGGCACTAGTTAGCAGTAGTATGCCTAAAAATCCTATAGAACTAAAAATTCGCATTATAAAAGAAGCCTTGAAGAGGCTAGACTCTAAAGATCCTTTTGATATAGTTGCACAACTGGGAGATCCAATGATTCCAACAATAGCTGGAATTCTTACTACCGCCTCAGAGATATCAAAAGTAATATTGGCTGGAGGCACTCAAATGGCTGCAGTATTATGTTTTGCAAAAAAATTGGGCTTTGACGGTAAAAACACGGTTGTTGGCACCACCTCATACATTGCAGAAGATAAATCAGCTGATTTGCTTCGAACAATTGAGCAAGTGCTAGATGTACCAATACTTGTCGCAAAACTCAAGCTTGGCCAATCTACAATTCCAGGACTCCGTTCTTACTCGGAAGGATTTGTAAAAGAGGGGGCTGGGGCTGGAGGAGCATCTATTGCATGCATGCTAAAGACTGGGATAGACTCAGAAAAGTTACTTTCTCTGACTGAAAAAGAATACCGAAGAATCACTTGACTGTTACAGACTTTGCCAAGTTTCTTGGATAGTCTGGATCAGTGTCTTTTTCAATAGCTGCATAGTAAGCCAAAAGCTGAACCGGCACTATTTCTATAAACGGATATACGGATTCATCTACTTGTGGTATTTCAATCCAATGATCATAGACCTCACTTGGTTTATCAGAAATTCCAATTATTTTTGCACCTCTTACCTTTATTTCTCGAGCAGAGGTTAAAGTATCTGAATAAGTGGAATCATTTGGATTAATCATTATCACATAAGTGTTAGAGTCCATTAATGCAAGTGGACCATGTTTTAATTCCCCACCTGGAAGGCCTTCTGCATGTATGTAAGTAAGCTCTTTTAACTTCAGGGAGGCCTCTGATGCAATTGGATAATGAATGCCTCTGCCCAGCACGTAAATGTCTGATACGTCCTTGAGCTTCCTTGCAATTTCTTGAATATTTGAATGATCAGAGAGAATCTTCTGAATTGATTCGGAAACCTTACTTAGGTCCAAATTAATGCAACCTCCACATATCTTATCAACCATTTTGTATAAGACTGCGAGTTGCGATGTGAAACTCTTTGTTGCTGCTACTCCTATTTCCGGCCCACAATTTAGACCTATGGCGATGGATGATATTTGAACCAAAGACGATGTCATCATGTTCACAATAGAAATAATCTTGACTCCTGAGTTTTTTGCAATCGTTACAGCTTCAATGACATCTGCACTCTCACCACTTTGAGATAGGGCAATTAGGATTGATTGCTGTTCAAAGATATCAGGTGAAAATTGGACTTCGCTTGATATGATGGGCTCAATCTTTATCTTTGCATATTTTGAAAATAGGAATTTTGCTATGAGCGCTGCATTATAGCTAGTTCCACTGCCTGTGATGTACAAAGTCTTTGCATGTTTGATAAAATCCGTTGCCAAGTCAAGCTCAAGTCTTGTGTTGTTAGCTGTGTTTGGGATTGTTGTAGGCTGTTCTGAAATTTCCTTAATGGTGAAATGAGCATATTCTCCTTTATACGCGTCAGCAAATTCCTTTGATACCTTAGTAATTTGATGTTGTACTGGGTTTGCCTCAAAATCAAAAATCTTAATTCCAGAACTATTAATGATCACAAATTCTCTGTTATCTAGATAGATGACCTCATCAGTATGTTCCACAAATCCTAGTACATCGCTTGAGATAAAATAACCATCCTTGCCAATTCCTATTATTAGTGGTTCATGTAGTCGAGCAGCAGTTAACGTGCCGTCTTCAAAAACTGCTACAAAGGCATAATTTCCTTTTAACTCAGAAACAGTATTAAGTAATGCTTTTTTTATTTCCTTAACTTTATCATAATGGTACTGGAGAAGATTAGCGATAACTTCGCTGTCTGTTTGACTTTTGAACTCATATCCCTTCTGTTGCAGCTCTTTTTTTAATTCTTCATGATTTTCTATTATTCCATTATGAACAATTGCTATCTCACCTGAGCTTGATGGATGGGGATGAGCATTAGTGTTAGTAACTTCACCATGTGTGGCCCAACGTGTATGTCCTATTCCCACTGTACCTGAAAGCTCATCAAGTTTTTCATTTTTATTTACTTCTAAAACGTTGCCTACTCCCTTTTTCACCAGTATTTGATTATTCGAAAATGTAGCAACACCGACACTATCATAACCACGGTACTCCATCCTCTTGAGTCCCTTTACTATTATGGGTGCAGCTGTGCTAAGGCCTAAGTATCCTATAATCGAGCACATATTGATATCTTATTACATTTCTTGATAAATAATAATTGTGTCTATTTTAATATTACAATGATATTAGCGCGCTATTTAACCTATAGGAGCAACTACCAAAAATGGAAATACAAACAGTAGAAGACAAAATTCTTAGATTCATTGAGAAGAAATTTAGGATATCGAGTAGTTTTTAATAATTGCGTGTGTTTTACTCGGTAGGTTGTTCGGTTTTATCGGGTTCGGACCCTTGTTTCGCTGCTTTAGTCAAATCTACTTCAGGTGCTAGATGTACTTGACCCTCTTCTTCAATGGTAACAGTATATGATGGAACGGTAACCACTCTTTCTCCAATCATTACATGACCATGGACAACTGTCTGTCTTGCAAGATACGGGCTTTTTATCGAAGCTTTTTTCTGAATAACTGTTTGCAATCTGCGAGAAAGTACATCTGTAACCTTAAGATTCAATACATCATCTAGAGTAGAATTCTCTTTTACTAACCCTATCCTTGCCAATGATTTCATTAGTGTTGGTTCTTTTTTGTTTCTAACCTCTTGGGTCAATGCTAGAAGAGCTCGTGCTTGATTTCTAATTCTTGAAAGTTCGGTGTGCGCCTTCCAAAGCTCTCTTTTGTTTTTAAGTCCAAAAGTTCCAAGTACATACAATTCTTCATTTAAGAGATCATAATTTAGAGGACGCTTTGGCCGTCTCCACATTTTGTGTGAATTCTTTGGATGATCGCCCACTATCTCAACCTATTTTGTTTTCTTTTCAGTGGAAGGCTTAGTTGCAGGAGTTTTTGTGTCTTTTGGAGCTGCAGCACCACCCTTTGCAGGAGCTGCTTGACCTGCTGCAGCTGCAGGAGCTGCTTGACCTGCTGCAGCTGCAGGAGCTGCCGCTTGACCTGCTGCAGCTGCAGGAGCTGCACCTTCAGCAGGCACTCCAGCTGGAAGTATTTTACCTCCTTTACGAACCCCTACGGCACCACCTTTTCTTCCAGTAGTGCGGGTTCTTTGTCCTCGTACTTTTAATCCATATGTGTGACGGAATCCTCTCCAACTATTCATGTTTTTCTCTCTTTCTATATCGTTTCTAACATTAAAGTCAATATCTGAAGTAATTAGATGCAAATCTTTTCCTGAGTCAATGTCTTTTCTTCTATTTAGAAACCATGATGGAATATTTACCGAAGAAGGATTCTTCATTGCTTTTTCAATCTCTTCCACTTGAGATTCTGTAAGAAAACCAATATTGCTATTGGGATTTATTTTTAATATGTCTAAGACTGACTTTGCAAAATTATAACCCATGCCTTTTACCTGACTGATACCTATTATTGTCTTCTTAGTACCGGGAATGTCCTTGCCCGCTATCCTAACAATGTGTCTATATTCTTGTGAAGACAAGTATTGAAAAATCCCTTATATCCGAGATAAAAACCATGCTAAAATAAATAATACTTTAAATCGGATCTCAGGAGTATTTACCGTAATGACACAGGATCTTGAAAATCTTGTTAATCGAAGTTATACTTCAGAGCCAAAGTATACAGAAATAATGACGGGCGTTCCTGAGGACTACAAGCAAATTAGAACTCTAGGCGATCTCCTAGAGGTCAATTACAAAATAGTCACTGCAAAAGAACAACTACGACAGAACCTGATTTCAAAAATAAGATCTAATAAAACAAAATATCCTGGAATCATAGGATTTGATGATGATGTTATTCCAGCATTAGACAGAGCTATTTTATCATGTCATGATATAATTTTGGTGGGACAAATAGGGCAAGCAAAAACTAGGATAGCTCAGATAATTGCCGAGTATTTGCTGTCTCCAATACCAATCATACGAGGAAGTATAACAAACGACTGTCCTATGGATCTGCCTCCAGAAGAATTGATTTTCTTATTGCAAGACAAGGAAAATCCAATGTCGATACCAAAATTTTACGTGGATACTGATAGCATGGAAAAAATTCGAGATAGCAAACTTGATACGGCTGTTGAATGGGTGGAAGGGAAACACAGATTCAAGTATGTATTGGCTACACCTGACATTTCTGTAAAAGATCTGGTAGGCCAAATTGATGCTATAAAGATAGCAAAAAAAGGCACAGAGATGTATGAAATTGAATCTTATTCCCCCGGTCAACTCATGCAGGCCAAGCACGGTCTTTTCTGTATTGATGAATTACCAGTACTTGACACTAGAAAACAAGTTGCCCTCCTGTCAGTATTACAAGAAGGCAGATTTACAACTGGTGCATACCCAGTTATTTTTGAACCAAAAACAGCATTCATTGCAACTGCAAACCCAATTGATTATACTCACTCGGGCAAAATAATTGAACCGCTCTATGATCGATTAAAGAGTCACATACACACACATTATCCACGATCCATTAAAGATGAAATGCTTATAATAACACAAGAAGCAAAAGTTCCCAAATCATTTATACCAATTTTCATGCTGAAAATTCTTGCCCGCATAGTTCAAAATGCACGTAAGAGTCAGGAAATTAATCAAGATAAGGGAGTGAGTGTAAGAATGGGGGTTCACAGCTTAGAACTGTTAGTAGGGGAAGCAGAAAGAATCAGAGCTATATCTCACAACATTCAAGCAGTTCCACGACCTTGTGACATTTTTTGTATTAGTCAATGTGTAAAATTTGAACTTGCAGAACTAGATGATACTGCTGAAAATCGCGAAAAGACACTAAAGAATTTGATTGCCAGTTCCATGAAAGATACATGTCTAGAATATCTAAATGATATCGATCCTAATCTTATTGAGACAATAAAAAAGGAGTTTGGAGGACAAACCTTTCACGTTTCTCAAGGAATCGTGGGTTCCAATAGCACGCAGACATCATATGATAATCAACTAAAAGATTTTAATTCTCTTTCTAGTCTTGTAAACGAAACAGCCCAGAAAGCAATATCTGAACAAGATGAATTTATTAAGGCAGCACAAAAGTACGACATTCCAAGTGACTCCATTATTATTTCTGAAAAAACACAAAGTGAACTAAGAGCTGCAACTACAGAATTAGTCTTGGAAGGCCTATTCTGGATGGAACCAAAAATTTTGGATAAGAAAGAAGGCGGATATGCTGCTGTCTAGTACAAAAAATTTTGTCTATTTCTTAAGTGAAAGTAATCAATCAAAAAGTTCTGAATCTCAAATATCAAACGAAAAATTAACTCAGATACTCAAGACAATCGCAAAACAAGCACTTAAAGAGAAGACAACCTCACTGCAGGCTTTGGAGCAAGTACTACAAGGAGTAATTCAAGAATCATCGTCCGAATATCAACTTGTCAAGGATACAGAACAGGAGATGGATCTGAGAGGAAGCAATGAACCCATAACAAAATACTTACAAAAACTCGGTTATCTCAAAGATGAAAAAAAATGGCTCACAAACAAGGCGTTTTTCGAAATAGGACAGAGATTGCTTGAAGACACAATAAAAGCAATAAATGAAGGAGGATTTGGATTTCATGAAACAAGTAACCTTGGTACCGGAAACATAATACTGGATACTACTAGAAAACTCGAGTTAGGTGATGACATCAAGAATTTAGATGTATCTGGAACTATATTGAATTCTGTTAAGAGAGTTAAAAGTAAGAAAACTACAATCGAATTCCCACTACAATTAGAATTTGACGATTTTGAAAAATTTGAAACAAAAGAAGAAGTAAAGGTTACTGTTGTTTACTGTATAGACCTCAGTTCTACGATGAAATATTCCTTGACTTCTGGTGAAGGCAGCAGAATCGAAGCCGCAAAAAGGGCCTTATGGGCACTATATGTACTAAACAAGAAGTTTTTCCCAAATGATTCTATCTACGTCGTGGGTTTTGGTTCTTTAGCATCAGAAGTAAAACCTCACGATATACCATACCTAAAAACATATGATGCCAATGATAACTTTCTGCACTATACCAATTACCAAGCAGCATTCAGGCTAGCACTTAGAATTCTCAAGAAAGATGGCGCACACAACAAGCGAATTGTACTGATAACTGATGGTCAACCCAGCGCCTGTTTTATTGATGATGAATCACAACAAAATGCTATACTGTCAGACAAACCATACTCGCATTTCTATAAGCCTGATGAAACCACACTTTCTAAAATGAAAGAAGAGCGAAATGTAAAATTGGATATTGGAAAAGAAATGGTATACCTTTGTTACAGATACAGACAGGTAGATCCAGCTATTGAAGCAAAAACTCTACAAGAAGCAAAAAAATGTAAAAGAGAAGGAATCGAGATCGATACAATTATGGTTAGTGAAGAAGCAGATCTTTTGAAATACGTAGAAAACCTTGAAAAATATCTGAAAGGAAGAGCCTACTATATAAATCCGGAAAAGATCGACAGAGTTCTTATCAGTGATTTCATATCTAACAAGAAAAAGATACTGAACTCTAGGCATGGTTGGTAAATTTGAGCCAAAATTCTGAGAAACGAAAAATGATCGAAACTTTGATTGACCCCAATGTATCTGTGATAATTGCTGAACTTGAAAATGGTGAAAAAGACTCAATCTATCTGACCAAAAAATTAAGACTCTCTCTAGATGAGATAAAAGCGCGATTATCGTATGTGATTGAACACGGTTTTGTTATGATGAATCAAAATGATGACAAGACTCTTTTTAGAGCTGACATGGATAAACTCAACAAAATTATGGAAAGTGATGAAAACTTTACAGATGTAGTAGACGGTTTAACTGAGCTCGATCAGTATCTTAACTAACTAGTTTTACCTCGACTTTTTATTAAATACAACATACCAACAACAAGACTACCAAGTCCAATTACTAGCACTATAGATACCAAAATGTCTAGTATTGTCATGCCCTCAAATTGATTCTGTTGTTTACTTGCTTGATTGTCTATTGTAGTTTGAGACTGGTATACCGTAGCACCTATTCCAATTATAATTAGGACCCCCCCAACTACTAGTATAATTTTTGGTTTTGCCACAACGGTCATGTTCTATAACGCCTTAGTTAAAACTTCACAATAAAATTATTCATTGCATCACTATCAAGGACAAGAACAAATCATTCGACAACATTATTTTCTACATTATATCATATAACATAGTTGTACAGAATATTGGCAATTCTCATAGTTATGTTGCTCATTTTACCTAATACATCACCAGTAAATGTGAAAGCATTTTCTGATCATCCTAACCTAATTGTCTCTGCAGAAAACAGCGTGTTTGTGAATCACTTTTTTGGTCCAATGGTAGTAGAAGTAATAGTAAGAGACGATAATCGCCAACTTGATCAAGCCCAAGGGGAACCTATTGTTACTGTAAATGGTAGAAACTTGCGTATGATCCAAAGCTCAGATGGTAATTGGTATGCATTTTTTGCAAACGTTGACAAAGCAAAACAAGCTGATCAAATAGCGATTTCTGTACCTGGACAAAGCCTAGATTTTGGTGTCTTTTGTTCTGGTTCCACACCATCCACGATTCTTGGTGCTGATTTTTCACAGACTGACGGTGTAGCTATTCCTGATTCTGCAGGATTATCTGGTACAACTCAAGGTGCTGCAAGTCTTACTCCGTGTTCTGGCACACCACTTCCGCCTACAAATCAAAATAATGTTGTTAGGTACACTCCATCTTTGAATACAAATGCAAATGTGCCGGTAGGACAAATAGGGATAAACCAAAACGCATGGCCCTTGATTCAACTTTTTTCCTTTAGCAATTCTGTAAATGTAGAATACAATCGTGCTGGTGGAACACAAAGTGTAGACCTTACATATTTTGATATTCCAAACATAACATTACAACTGGATAGAACAAAATATCCTTCTGGTTCTGAAGTACTGGCAACAATAAATGACAATCAACTAGATATCGATCCTACGTCTCCTGATTCTTGGACATTCAATGTGGGCTCTCCTGAAGCTACGTTCTATCAAGCATTTGCAGAAGCAGGAACTAGTGCGAGTGGGTCAGGATTTATTAATTTGTTGCCATCTCTGAGCAGCCTTGGTTTCCACGACAATGGTCATTTGAAAATGGATCTTGGAGATGTAGTGAATCTAAAAACCAATTCTCTTCAAACAAGTACATCTATCACAGCAAATAGCATAACTTACAACAAATTAGTGACTTTTGTTGAAACAGGTCCAAATACTGGCATTTTTGAGAGTTCTCTTAACAGTATATCCACAATTGGTATTTTACCAAATGCGCCTAGATCCAATTCAGGATCAATAAACTACAATTTACAAGGAGTCTCAATACTCTCTGGTGTATCTACAGCAAGTCTATCTGTTGGAAACACTCAATCCCAATTTAATCCAGGGCAAAAGAAAACAATTACTCTTGTAGACAATGTTCAAAACCTAAACTCTGGTTTGATCGATCAACTAGACGTATTTCGAAGTTCTGCCGTTATACCTACATTAAAGATTGGAAATCCTATAACTCTGGGCAGTGCTTCGGATGTCAATTTTTATGTAAATCCAGTAGGCTTTACAAGCCCAATATTTGCATCATCTAGTGTTCCTGACATTAATTCAGAGAGATTGATAATAGATACACGCTCACAACCAGCTACAAGTTTTACAAAGATTACTTTGAATCTGGGAACAGTTCTATCTCTCAAAGATTTGTTTATAGACACGAGCCAACCTAACTCGGGAGGAACCAATTGGGTAAATTATGATTTTAGATCATTTCAAAAACAACTTGGAATTAATTCATTTTCTGATACAAGCATGACCTTACACTTTGGAGGATTACCTGGTACATCATCTGTACAAATCATAGCACCTGGAACCATAATATCTGGAAACGGTTTTGTTCAGATAAGTGATACTGCTATTGCGTCAATAGAATCAGTGCCGTCTACTTTATCAGTATTTGTAGAAATTAATTTTGGGACTTCAGGTAATATCTCAAACGAAAATGATTCTCAACCAATTGTCTTCGACTTGTTTTCTTTTGGAAGTAAGGACAACCAAAACATAAATAATGCTGTATATCGAGCAGAGCTACAAGAAACATCAAGTAATTCTGGTATATTTTCAGGCACAATGGAATATGCAATAACAAATCAACTAAATCAATTTGATCCTAATCTAATAAAAAATCTTAGAACATTTGGAAGTAATATAAAATTTCTTGTCAATGAAGAATTAACTGATAATAAAAGCCCCAAATTCTCAATTCTAAGCTCTCAAGTAGGAGGACAAGAAACTATCGTTACAGCAATGAAGGCTGTTCCAACACATACTGGAACAGTTACTTTAGATTCTCCGAGTTATAGATTGGGTCAAACAGTAACAATCACTGTATATGATCCAGATCTAAATACGGAAGCAGACACTATCCAATCGTATACTACAGTAAATGATCAAGGTTCTCCTGCTGATGACACAATAGGTGATAACTCTGGCAATATACTTCTTGAAGTCTGGATAAAGGGGTTCAGATTCCATCACTGTACAATAAACGGTGTTCCTTATGGGGGTCTTGCTGCAACAGGATTTACTTTAACTGAAACAGCTCCTGGAAGTGGTACTTTCAAAGGTTCTTTCAAAATGCCAACACAAATCTGCAGTGAGGATGGAACTAGTCTAATTTCTCCTATAGGCGGGAGCGTTGAAGCATGGTATCATGATTTTATGGATGAAAAAGGCAGTTCTGTTATTATAGGCTCTAAAGTCTTTACAGCTTCAAGCTCGTATACAACAAATAATCCCACTCAATATAGGCTCGTCAAATTAACCCAAATCAGTGATGATAGTGGCCGACCACTATTACAAAGTCCACTAGTTGGGCAAACAATAAATTTTAAGACATTGATTACAAACTATAACATAAAGTCACAGACGTTATCGTATATAGTACAAGTCAAAGATAACCAAAACAAAATAGTGTTCTTGAAATGGTTGGATGATAACATTCAATCTTCTTCCACTAATAGCGAAACAATTTCTTGGAAACCAACTATGTCTGGAAATTACCATGTAGAAATTTTCTTATGGGAGGGGATGAATTCATTAATACCACTAACTGAGGAACAAGAATACGCATTACAAATCCTTTCCTGATTCATATAGAACATTTCTAAAAATTATATTTGCTCTTGTATGGTGACACTACGCGTAATTCTTGTACTACTTGTTTCAATACGTCTACCGTTTTATCAATTTCTTCTTCTGAATTTATAATTCCAACAGTGAGTCTCAAAGACCCGGTTATCTGTTCGTGTGAAAAGCCCATTGCTTTCAATACATGCGATGCCTTTTGAACTCTAACTGAGCAAGCAGAACCTGTTGACGCTGCAATTTTGCTCTCATCAAGTTTTATGATAAGGTCTTCACCACTTACACCAAGGAAAGTGAAATGAGTGTTGTTTGGAATCCTTTTATCAGGATGACCATTCAGTGTAGTACAAGAAATTTCATTTATAATCCTACTAACTAGTTTTGTTGTCAGTTTTTTGTAATGAGCAATATTATCTGTCATACTATCTTTTGCTAACTTGCATGCCATTCCAAATCCAACAATGTTTGCAACATTTTCGGTTCCTGATCTCAGTCCTCTTTCTTGCCCTCCACCTAGTATAAGGGGTGATATTTTTATGCCATTTCTAATGTATAATGCACCAACTCCTTTTGGTCCATTGATTTTATGAGATGATATGGATAACAAATCAACTCCTATCTCTCTGACATCAATTGTAGTCTTTCCAACTGCCTGAACGGCATCTGTGTGGAAGGGAATCTTATTCTTTTGTGCTATTCTAGCTATTTCCTTTATGGGTTGAATCGTACCGACCTCATTGTTGGCATACATTATTGTAATAAGGCAAGTCTCATCAGAAATCTCATTTTTTAGATTTTCAGGATTGACAAGTCCATATTTGTCTACAGGCAGGTATGAAATTCTGCATCCTTCTTTTTCAAGTCGCTTACATGGTTCAAGAATGGCATCATGCTCAATAGATGATGTGATGACATGTTTTCCTTTTGATTGATATGCGATTCCATATATCGCAGTATTATTTGATTCAGTGCCTCCTGATGTTAGAAGGATTTCATTGCTATCTGCGTTAATCATATCCGCAATTCTTTTCCTTGCATTTTGAATAGCTAAATTAGCAAGTCTTCCGTACTTGTGTATCGAAGATGGGTTTCCATACTGCTCCTTAAAGAATGGGATCATTTCTTCAACAACTTTCTCGTGAACTGGAGTTGACGCAGCGTTATCCAAGTAAATCAATCTGTGATCACATTAAGTTTTCCTGGTCTGTATCCATCAGGATCAATTAGGATGGTTTCGAAACCTAACTCCCTCAAACATCTCTCCAAGATTAAGAATTTTTTTTCGTCTCTGAGAAGATTCATTTCATTCTTATTTACTTCTATTCGAGCGTATTTGTCGAAATCACGTACTCGTACTTGGCTTACTCCGAAAAGCTGTCTTACTATAATTTCACTCTTCTCAATTCGTCTCAATTTTGTGGCTGTTACTGTAAGACCCCAAGGAATCCGCGATGCAAGACAGGAATTGGATGGTCTGTCATAAACAGAGAGCCCTGCTTCTTTTGCACAATTTCTTACATCAGATTTTGTGAGTCCAACTTCAACAAGTGGACTTTGAATGCCATTATTTTTTAATGCTATTATTCCTGGACGATATTCTCTCAGATCATCCACGTTTGTACCATCTACTATTAGACTCAGATTTTCGGCTCTAGATACATTGAGTAGGTGCTCTGATAGTTCTGTTCTACAGTGGAAACATCTATCTCGATCATTCTTAACAAAATCAGCATTCTCAAGCTCATTATATTCTATAACAATATGCCGAATTCCTATTTCAGAACAAATCCTTTTGGCAGACTCTAATTCTTCTTGTGCTAAAGTTTTGTAGTCAGCAGTAACAGCTGCAGAAAGCTTGCCAAGAGATTTGTATGCAGAATATGCTACCAGTGCACTGTCTACTCCACCTGACAGTGCAACAAGAACCCTTTCTTTTCCATCGAACCATTCAATTAATTGTTTTAATTTGGTCATTTTAGATGGAGCCTTTCTTTTATCTTTGGCGATATCAAATCTACAGCATCTTTAAATGATATATCTAATGATTCTGAAACTGATTTAATATCCTCTGATTCTACTTTGAAATGCTTTACAGTATCATTATCTTTTGCAATCTTACATCTTACTGTAAAGCTTTTTCCATGTATGACAACAGGCACGGACACTAAAATTCTTGGAACGACATAGCGATTAGAAGCTCTTACTCTCACTCCAAGTGTGCCTGTCTCTGAAACGAGGATATCTATTAAGCCATTTACTGTAGATGCATCACAAATCACGGTGATAAGATTAGCGGGTCTCCCTTTTTTGGTTATGGCTGGTGATACTGTAACATCTTTTGCACCATTAGAGATTAATTTATCAATTACTAATCCAATGACCTCGCCTGACACATCGTCAATATTTGTTTCAAGAATTTGTACTGAATCTTATGAGCTGACTCACCTTTAACAATTTTTAGAACATTAGCAAATCCATCAAAATCTTTACTTCCTGCACCATATCCAATCGTTTTTATCTTCATAGGAGGATAAAATTCCGAACACTTGCGTGCAAGATTAACTAATAGACTTGCTCCCGTTGGAGTAGTAAGTTCCTCTTTTGCTTGTCCGCCAGAGATGATAATGTTTGACCCACGAAATATTTCCAGAATTGCACTAGCGGGATTTGATACCGTCCCATGAGAAAAGCTAAGTTTTCCGCCCCCAACAGCTACAGGGGTAGAAATAATTTCATCAGAAAAAAATTTCAGATCGTCTAGTGCTATTGCAGAGCCAACAATATCTATAACCGTATCCATATTTGATGCTTCATGAAAATGAACTGATTCAAAAGGTTCTCCATGAATTTTGGATTCTGCGTTAATTAAAGACCTTATACTCTCTTTAGCAAAAACTTTGGCCTGTTCCGATAAACCAATTTTATCCGATGCCAACAATATGCAATTTTGAATCTCAATTGCCTTCCTCTCATGGCTATCTTCTTTTATATTCAAAAGAAGACGAGTAGCTTCTGTACCATGTTTTACTATCTTCTCGAAATCAATCTTTTGAATTTTGGAACCCGGAAAATAGTTTTCGGTAGAATATATACCATCGATTATTTTAGATTTGTTAGCCCCAATGTTGACTAGAGCAGATAGTAGCATATCTCCTGAAATTCCAGCTATCTGTGCGTCAATCACAAGTACCATAAGCTTCTAAAAAGATTGGAATGCATATAAATTGTAATTCTATATATCAATTGAAGAATCTAAACATATTTTTCGTTATTCTATTTTATTCCATAAATCAAATAGTGAGGTTTAATTAGTGATTAGAGGGACGCCTGTTTATGATTACAATTATCGGGTCTGGAAAAGTTGGAGGCGCAGCTGCACTTTTCACAGCCCTTAGAAAAGTTGCCGATGAAATTCTTTTGCTTGACGTTGTGCAAGGTCTACCTCAGGGAGAAGCTATGGACCTTAATCATATGCTTTCAGAAAAAGGAGTAGATGTGGGCATTAGAGGCTCAAACGACTATTCTGAAATGAAAGGATCAGACATTGTGGTTGTGGTGGCAGGGTCGGGGAGAAAACCTGGTATGACAAGAATGGACCTCTTGAAAATTAACGCATCGATTGTAAAGGGAATTGTTGAAAATATCAGAAAATTTGCAAAAGATTCAATGATAATACCTGTAACAAATCCTCTAGATCCAATGGCATACCTTACCTACAAAGTATCAGGATTTGAAAGTAATCGAGTATTTGGTATGGGCAACATGCTAGATTTGTCAAGATTTGTTCAGTTCATCCATGAATCAACGGGTTATTCTCGCCAATCAATTCGTGCACTTGTGATTGGCGAGCATGGCGAAAATATGTTACCGTTGCCAAGATATTCAACAGTAGGCGGAATACCATTGACATCTATCCTATCAGCAGACAAAATTGAAGGAATTGTACAAGGTACAAGACAAGTAGCTGCTAAGGTAATTCAATTAAAAGGTGCCACCGTACATGCTCCAGGTAATGCGATTGCCACTATTGTTGAGGCAGTGATAAGAGACACAAAACAAGTTATACCTGTTGCAACTTATATAGACGGAGAATATGGATATTCAAATGTGTCAATTGGTGTACCTGCCGTTATAGGTAAAAATGGTGTTGAAAAAGTAATAGAATTAGACTTGAATTCTACTGAAAAAGAGTGGTTTAAGAAGGGTATTGAAAGCGTAAAGGATGGAATTTCAAATCTTGAAGTCTGATTAAATTTTTAACCTAACCATAATTACTAATATTGTTGGAACTTAGCAAAATTCTGGAATCGCTTGATCTTGGAAAGATAAACGTGCCTAAAGCAAAGAAATTACTTTCTCTCTATTCAATTGAAAAAATAGAAGATTTTGCAAAGCTTGATGTTGGAAGAAGATTGCGCCGTGGTATCCCTGAGGTAATATTTGCCGAAAAAAAACAATTGACAGACTTAAAAAAAATTATTCTCAACGCAACACCAAGATCAGAATTTGTCTTGGTTTCTAGGATTAACAAAGATTATTATAAAAAAATACTCTTGTTTTCACGAAGGAATAAGCTAAAGACTAAGGTTGGTAGGAATACTACATCTATACTATTTTACAAAAAACTGCATTCATCTGGTGGTAAGGTTGGAATACTAACTGCTGGCACTTCTGATATTGGTGTAGCGGAAGAAGCTAGGCTAATGTGTGAAGCGATGGGATGCGAATGTATTTCCAGTTATGATGTGGGAATAGCAGGTCTTCACAGGGTTTTCCCAATGATAAAAAAAATGATTCATGAGGAAGTAGATGCGATAATAGTAGTTGCTGGAATGGAGGGAGCTCTTGCATCGATAGTTTCATCATTAGTAGATATACCAGTAATAGGAGTACCTTCTTCAGTTGGATATGGTTACGGTGAAAAAGGAATAGCAGCTTTGGCATCAATGCTACAAAGTTGTACTTTGGGCCTTTCAGTAGTAAACATAGACAATGGTATAGGGGCTGGCGCTTTTGCTGCAAACGTAGCAAATCGAAGCGTAAGAAAGAGAATCAGGTCTTAATAATTCCAATATTAGCTAATTCGGAACCAATTCCATATCCTATAAGAGCAATCCCAGTACCAAGTCCCGCCATCTCTAATCCCCCACGAAGTATGCTTAGATTCGCTATTTTCGATTTTATTGCACCTATGACGAATGATGCAGAAAGACTGGCACCTATTGCTATTAGAAGTGGCACGTAACCACTTGAAAAAAAGTATGGGATGATTGGTAATATTCCGCCAACAAGAAACGCTCCGAACATACGAACCGCACTTTTCAGAGGACTTCCTACTATTTCCAAATTTAACTTTAATTCTTCCGTAAGCATAGTGTCAAGCCAAACTTTCTTGTCTGAAGTAATTTTGTTTACAATATTTTCAAGCTCAGTTCCAGTGAAACCTTTTGCTTTGTAAACATCTTCTATTTCTTGCCTTTCTGCTCCGGGAACATTCTCCATCTCCCACTTTTCACGCTCAATTTCTGAATGTAAAATCTGTCTCTGTGATTTTACTGCCAGATAATTCTGGACTGCCATAGCTTTTGCTCCCGTAAACATTGCGACTATTGCAGCAAGTATGATTATGCTAGAAGAAACATCAGCTCCTCCTACTCCTGCCACTATGCCCAATGATGTATTGATTCCATCGCCAAAACCAAAGACAAAATCCCTTATTGAACTACTTTCCTTTTGATGAGGTTCTATATGTCTTGGTTCTGATATGCCCACTCTGTACAGTATATGATACTAGTTTATATGTCAAAAGCAAAAAATTTTAAAATAAGACAAGAAGGTAAACGATTTATATCATAGTAGAAAAGAACTATGGAAGGAAATGTCAGGGAAGAGGATAGTTCTAACTGCAGACCGTAGCCTTATGACTAATTATCGGGGAAATTTTCTTTACGGATTTATCGCATGTGGTCCCTACGAACTTGTTCCAGAATGGGTTTTCGATAAGGTCTTTTGTCCTCCAGTAGAAACAAATCAAGTTACTGGAGAGGCAAAGGTTGCACAAGTAGGATTACGTAGAGTAGAATCCGCACTTTTACAAGGTTACAAGAGGGAGGAAGTTTTCATAGCTAATCCAGACTACTTGGAAAAATGCATAGGACCTGATACGAAAGTAGTGGGAATTAACGTGATGGATCCACTTGGTATGGCCCCTGTTACGACTACCATGTCACCAGAAAAACTCTCGTATGTTGCAATGAAATTCAAAAGAATGTGTGCGAAGATCATTCAACTAAAGAAAAAACATAATTTCCATGTGGTTGTTGGCGGTAACGGTGCATGGGAACTTGCAAAAACTGATAGAATGAAGATCCACGGTCTCGATACAGTGGTAGTAGGAGAAGCTGATGAGCTTGCCTTAGATCTATTTCATGATTTGGAAAAGGGAGATGCGCCAGAATTGATGCACTGCTTTGTTAAGAATATTCAGAACATACCAATAATTCAAGGACCCACAGTTAATTCACTTATTGAAGCCATGCGAGGGTGTGGACGAGGTTGTGACTTTTGTGATGTAAACAAGAGATCAAAAAAAGATCTTCCATTGGAAAGACTTCAACACGAAGCAAGAATAAATCTAAACTATGGTTTTGATTCAATTTGGTTACATTCAGACGAAATGCTCCTTTATGGTTGCGATAATAGGGAATTTAGACCAAATTATGATGCCATAATTGAATTATGGCATGGACTCAAATCTCTAGGTGCAAGATTTGTTGGAACTACGCATATGACATTCTCAGCTGTATGCGCTGATCCTAAACTCCTTCATGACATGTCAGAGGTTAATGGAATGAGTAATGAGAAATGGCTTGCCACAAACCTTGGTATTGAAACAGTAGCACCACGAATGGTAAAGAAACATCTTGGAGTTAAGACAAAACCATTTTCAGTGGATGAATGGGGATGGGTTGTCAGAGAGGGTGCCAAGATACTGAACCAAAATCATTGGTTCCCAGCAGCTACTTTGATAATAGGTTGGCCTGACGAAACACCTGATGAAACTCAATACACCATAGATCTGATTGAAGATTTCAAACGAACCAGCATGCGTGGGCTTGTTGCACCTCTACTCTATCAAGATTTTAATGAAAAGAACTCGATGCACTTTGGTAATCTTAATGAATCTCAATTTACATTGTTCTGGAAATGCTGGGAACACAATCTACGAGTTATCAATGATATAATTCCTATAATTATTAGGAATAAGACGTTTGGTCCTCCAATGAAACTTGCAATGTATGTTATGATAAAGGCTGGAACATGGGCAATTATGCGTTACTTACGTGGTCTATGTAAAGAATTATTCAATGGAAAACTTCCGGAAGATATTATAGAAAAATATGCCAGAAGCAGATCAGTTAACGCACCTGCCTATACTAGGTAGATTTCTCTAGCTCTTTGATAGCTGCGTCGGCAATGGTATTCTTTTTTGGTGTTAAAACAACAAAATAATTTTTATCTGTTCTTTCTGCAGTTTCCACGATTCTAAATTTCTTGAGATTCATATCAAATTCCAGTAGCTTTCCATTTAGTTTACCTTTAGTGTACACCATGAGATAGGAATTACCCGACGTGAGATTGAGAGGTATGATCGAAAAGATGTATCCTTTGTACGAATTTATAGGTAACACGTTCTTCATTGGTGGAGCCATAGTAGACATGTATACAAATATGTCTTCAGGAGAATCAAATTCCTCAAATTCGAAATTCATTGTTTGTCCTTTAATATTGCTGTATAATAATCTAAGTACATCTTGATAATATAGTAGAAATTACAATTTATTTTATCATGTAGATAAACTTAGAAATTATGAATCCAGATAAAATAATGAACCGATTTATTAGAAGAAAATAACATGTCTAGTATTTTGGCATGAATCTTAGTCCAGTCTTTGCAGATACTGCAATTATTGATATGATTGCAATTGCAAGTACTAGAGCTGCGCTCGGACCAAATTCTGGAACTATCATGGTTCCAATTATGTCTATCTTGGTATCGCCTTGGTGAAATGGAATGCTAAGAATTCTAACAGAAGGATTCTTTGTCTCCGTGAATTGTATGAGTTTCTGACTCACTGTGACTATGTAATTACTGTCTTCAAGCTCATTTGGATTTATTTTGATCCCGGCCATAATTTGGTCTTGGGTTAAATTAGCAGGAACCTTAGCATCCATAAGCTGTCTTGGAAGAGTTAGTGTCAAAGAACCGTCGGACGGAGCATCAATTGTAATTTCTAGCATGAACTTGTCGGCATAGACGTCCATACTCTTCACCGAAGCTCCGTTTTTGATGATATATGGAATATCGTAGGTGACTCCACCTGCTTGTAAATGATACACGTCATTTATCACGTTACTAAAAATAATTTGGCCATTACCACCACTATAGTAGAAAGTTGCATTAGCTTGAGTATATCTGCCATAGTTTGTAATGATTGTATAATTTCCAGCATCTTTCCAAAGTGGACCTGTGACTTTGAAAGTGGTTGTAAAACTTCCGTCTGACGCAGGTAATAATTGAGCTATCCCAACTAAATTTTTCAAAGGACTTACAATTTTTAGTGCTATAGCTGTTTGATTTTCCAGATGTCTTACATGACCAGTGATAACAACCGCATCCCCTTGATTATACGATGGTAGATCCGTTTTAACTATCAGAGGAGGAATATTAGACAAATTTGTTTGATTGTTATGTAGCAGGTTGTAAGCCGTTGTCTTGTTCGCATTTGGATTAGACGGACCAGCAGTTTGTGCAAATACTTGAAATGAAACCAGCACAGAAATTACCATAATTCCAACTAATGCTCCGCAAATGACACTTGAGACTCTCATATTTGCTAGCCAATACTCAATGATCTTGAGTATTTATGTATTGATAAAAGAAAATTTGACTTGTAGTTCTAGTATTTTGGCATGAATCTTAGTCCAGTCTTTGCAGATACTGCAATTATTGATATGATTGCAATTGCAAGTACTAGAGCTGC
>MNFB01000046.1 GCA_001917995.1 Thaumarchaeota archaeon 13_1_40CM_4_38_7
GGAAAAGGTACACAAAATTACAATTGCAAATAGAACAGAAGAGAGAGCCCAAAGCCTCATCAGATTCGCACATCAGTTGGGATTAGAATCGGATTATTCAGATTTAAAAAATGCGGGGGAGGTAGCAGGAAATTACAAGTTCATTGTAAACGCCACATCAGTAGGTCTCAAAGGCAGTGGTTGTCCCATCATTACAAATAACATCAGGAGAGACTCGATCGTTTATGATATTGTATACATGCCTATAGAAACTCCATTAATTGAACAGTCAAAAAATCAAGGTGCGACCATCATTTATGGATGGGAAATGCTTCTTGCTCAAGCAATGAAATCATTTGAGATTTGGCTTAAGATGCCTGCTCCATACGAAGCAATGAGATTGACTCTGTTGGGGAGATTTTAGAGATGACCCAAGTTAAGGCAAGTATGCACGGAGCAATTTCCATAGTAAACGCAATTGCTACGGGAAAAGGTGCAACACTTGGAATATCACTTGGAATAGAGGCCACCATCACGACAGAATCTGGCAAGGGAATTTTCTTTGAAAACAGGGAATCTAATCTAAGTGCTAGATTGATAAGAGCTGTACTTGATACATCTGTTCCAAAATCAGAGCTTGAGCAAAAAAAACTGAGAATCTCTGTTAAAACAGAAATACCTTCTGGCTATGGACTTAAAAGTTCTAGTGCAATCTCTTCTGTAATATCGCTTGCCTGTGCAAAGCTATTCAAACCAAAGGCTACTGATCTAGAAATTCTAAGAGATGGGGTTCACGCTTCAATTCAGTCTAAGGTGAGTATAACAGGAGCGTTTGATGATGCATGTGCGTGTTATTTTGGTGGGTTTTCCGTAACTGACAATACCAACATAAAGATCATAAAATCCGAAAAAGCTCCAGATGACTTGTCAGCTATTATTTTTGTACCAAAATCCCGAAGGAGAGGAAATGTAAAGAAGTTAAGAACATTGGAGAATGTCTTTGTCCAAGCATGGGAGCTTGCAAGCAAGTCAGAATATTGGAATGCTATGACTCTAAATGGCCTAGCTACTACCATACTGGGTTCTGACCCTAGAATTCTAACTGAACTAATTGAGAGTGGGGCCCTTGGTGCTTCAGTATCTGGTAATGGGCCTGCTATAGCAGCTGTTGCAAAAAACGATAGAATATCTAATGTGAAAAGAGTATTTTCTTCTTTAGAAGGGTATACCATGGTTTCTCCAATCAATAACAAAAAGGCTGAAGTGTATGAAGTGTAAAGTCGAAAAGGCCAAGCTAACTGGCATCATAGCTTGTCCACCAAACAAGAGCTACACACATCGTGCTATCTTTTTGGCTTCACTTGCCAAAGGTAAGAGTGTCATAAGAAATGTGCTACTTTCTCGAGATACTATAGCTACTATCAATGCATGCAAGGCCTTCGGAGCTGAAATTAGCATCGATGGTTCCACAGTTACAGTAGAAAGTAAAGGCAAAGTAATTCCACAGAAATCAGAGATCGATGCAACAAATTCTGGAACTACAATTAGAATATCTGCAGCTATTGCAGCGCTTTCTGATACCAAGATTATTCTCACCGGAGATTCCAGTCTAAAGAAAAGGCCAATGCAGCCTCTCCTTGATGCGCTAGGAAAACTTGGAGCAGCTTGCACATCAACTGATGGAAAACCTCCAATTACCGTAAAAGGGAAGATCCTTGGTGGAAACACAAACATTTCAGGTTCTGTCTCAAGCCAGTTTATTTCTGCACTTTTGATGGCTGCGCCTAAAACCGAAAAGGGGATAACGCTTGAAATAGAAGGCGATCTTGTCTCAAAACCTTATCTTGATGCAACTGTTGCAACAATGAAAAAGTTTGGAGCCTCTGTAAATACGATATTACCGTACAAAAAATACAACATTCCAAAACAAGACTATAAACCAATTGACTTTACTGTCCCATCTGATTTTTCTAGTGTGGCACTTATACTATCCGCTGCAGTGTTAATAGGCGATAATATGTCAATTATCGCCCCCGTAGGTGATCTACCGCAGGGGGACAGAGAAATGTTGTCCCATCTTGAAAAATTAGGTGTTCAAGTAAATATCGGAGATGATGTTATCACAGTCAAATCGCCACAACTTCTCAAGGGAGGAAGATTTGATCTTTCAAACACTCCTGATTTGCTACCACCTATTGCCATTTTAGCGCTAAAGACATCAGGACCAATTGAAATATTCAATGTAAGGCATGCCAGGTTCAAAGAGACTGACAGAATTGCAATTTTAGCGCAAGAACTATCAAAGCTTGGGGTGAACGTAACAGAGAAGGAAGACGGATTAATTCTTAATGCTCCAGGCATTATAAAAAGTGCTGAGCTTAATTCATTTGAAGATCATCGGTTGTTCATGGCATTCTCTATCTCAGCAATGTTTGTTGGCAACTGTACAGTCACAGATCCAGACTCTGTGTATGTCTCCTATCCAACATTTATTGATGACATGAATAGAATTGGTGCAAAGATTCTAGTTTAGCTTTTTGATTTTTTATTATTTCATTACAAAGGGTTTTTCTGAATCCTTTCGCATCAAGTAAAACAAAGATCTCTTATCAAGAAAACTCATTTGAAGTGGAATCTTTTCCTGAGCAAAAACTTGAATTCTTTCGCATTGCAGTTCTGAAGCTTTGTTCTGTATAAATCGCAAGATGTCTGAAATCCCATCAGCGGTGCCATTTACATAACCCAGTTGCATAACTTGATGAAAGTCGGCAGACCTATTCCATATTCCTATAGCTGATATCATTCCGTTTGTATCAGAAATTATAACTCTTTCTTGTTGTATTAATTGAACTAGTTCTTGCTGTTCCAATGGTAACCATTTCCAAGAATCAACGTAAGTGGTAGAGCCAATCAGTGATTCTAGTTTTGACAAATCTACTGCGTTTCTGACAGTTGACCTTTCTTTTCTTGGCGTCATAGAATAAAGACGCCATTTGTCTTCTAACCTGTATCCCATAGATTCCACAAGTCTAATTGATGGATGGTTTTCACTTTCAATTATCAATCTCATTATCTTTGAGGGCACCACTGATTCTGCATGAGCAAGCATACTTGATCCAATTCCTCTTCTGCGATATTGTGGATGAACCCTCATTCCTTCTACCCACGCCTGTTTTTCAGAAATAGCAAGATTGTAAACACCGGCGATTCTTCCATCTTCCTCTAAGACATAGAGCCTCCCTTTTGAGTTCCAGCTATCCCATACGTCTGAAATGTAATCACCCCACGAGAAGGTATTTTTACAAAACTCTAACACAGATGCCTTGTCGAATTCACTGGCATTTCGTATTCTCATGAGACTAAATATTGGCTTGCAGATTATCTAATTTTGGATTAGTATAGTCTAAATTTCATTAAATGACACTTCATTTCCTATAAGGATTATAAACATCGAAAAGAGAATTTTATCATGTCTTCAAGTTCTATAGGAGGACGCTATGTCTTCACTAGTTTTGGCGAGAGTCATGGTAAATGTATAGGTGCCGTGGTGGATGGCTGTCCTGCCGGTTTAGAGCTTAAAGAAAGCGATATTCAGAAAATGCTTGACCTACGAAAGCCCGGTCAATCAATAGTGACAACACAGAGAAAAGAAGAGGACAAAGTAGAGATTCTCTCTGGAGTATTTCGTGGACATACTACTGGCGCTCCGATAGCAATGATAATTTGGAATGCGGACCAACGTTCACGCGATTATGAAAATCTAACTTTAAAACCAAGACCTGGTCACTCCGATTATCCTGCATATATCAAATACAAAGGATTCAATGATTACAGGGGCGGGGGGAGGTTTTCTGGGAGATTAACAGCTACGTTTGTAATGGCTGGCGCCATAGCAAGAAAACTTCTTTCTCAGACACTTGGAATTGAGACTTATTCTTACACTTGTCAAGTAGGAAAAGTAATGATGAAAGAACAAGCTTCTTCTAAAATGAAAGGCATGATTTATAGAAACGAAGTTAGATGTCCTGATCCAAAAGTAGCTGCAAAGATGAAGGCGACAATTCTTGCTGCACGAAATAGTGGTAATTCTGTTGGAGGAATAGTTGAATCTATAACAACAAATCTTCCAACTGGCATCGGTGAACCAATATTTGGTTCGTTAGAATCAGATCTTAGTAAGGCATTGTTTTCCATTCCTGCAGTAAAGGGAGTTGAGTTTGGTTCCGGTTTCCATGGATCAACACTGCACGGTTCAGAAAATAATGATGAATACATTGTTAAAAATGGAAAGGTGGTTACAAAAACCAACAATGCTGGAGGTATCCTTGGAGGGCTTTCAACTGGCATGCCACTTGTTCTCAGAGTAGCTTTCAAACCTGCCTCATCGATTGCAAAAAAACAACAAACAGTAGATCTTAGGACTAAAAAGCCAATTTTGTTGATAGTTGAAGGAAGGCACGATCCCTGTGTAGTTCCACGTGCTCCCCCAGTTGTTGACGCATTAGTATCTGTTGTTCTTGCTGATCACTCGCTTAGGGCTGGTCTTATACCACCGGTTATTTGATAAGAAATGTCTGACATCGACAAGCTACGTGATAAGATAGACAAGATAACATTTGATATCATAAAACTGCTCAAAGAAAGAAACGATATAGCAAAAGAAATTGGCAGTCTAAAGGATAATCTTAGGTTAGGAGTCACAAACGAAGAAAGGGAGAGCCAACTTCGCTCAAAGGTACTATCCCTGTGCAAAGAAATAGGGCTTGATGAAAAGTTGGGTCTAATTATGTTAAATTTTCTTTTAAATGAATCAGTCAAGATTCAATCCTCGAACAAACAAACACACCTTTCTGTCTTTCTTAAAGCCAAGTCACTAGAAAAGCAAGGAAAGAAAATAATCCACATGGAAGTAGGAGAGCCCGACTTTAATCCTCCACAAATTGTCAAAGCGGCGCTTTCTGAAGTCTATGAAAAAGGATACACGAAGTATGGTGATTCAAAAGGAATGGTAGAGTTCAGAGAATCTCTTGCAAAATATGCAACTAGTAAATATTGTACCAAGACAGATCCACAAAACATTTTGGTCTCGCCAGGAGCTAGATTTTCTGTCTTTCTTGCAATTTCAACGCTTCTGAATCCTGGAAATGAAATAATAGTAATAGAACCTGCATGGCCTGCCTACAAAGATAATGCCCTAAACACAGGCATCAAAATTAGGACAATTCATACTACTTTAGAAAACAAGTGGGAACCCCAGATTGATGAGATTGAAAATGTCATAAATCAGAATACAAAGATGATAGTACTCAACTATCCAAATAATCCTACAGGCAAGATTCTTCCTGAGAAACTACAGGATCAAATAATGAAACTTTCAATAAAAAATAATCTCTATGTGCTAAGTGATGAAATTTATTATGCATATGCCTTCAGACCATGGAAGAGCATTCTTTCATACCAATATGATAAATCAGTAATAACGCAGTCATTTTCAAAATCGCACGCAATGACAGGATTTAGAATTGGTTATGCCATATCACACCCTGATATAATAGAAAAGATGTCAAAACTTCAGGCCTTGGCATTAACAAACGTGTCTGAGCCTATACAATATGTTGCAATGAAAGCACTTGATGCTGACACAACCGTTAACACTAAAACCATGAAGAATAGAATAGAAACAGTGACTAGAAGAGCTAAAGCTATGCCGCTTGACTTTGTAGAGCCTGATGGAGGTATGTATCTATTTGCAAAAATAAGAAAGGAGAATTTTGACTCTGTTGAGTTTACAAACAAGCTTTTAGACCACGGTGTAGCAATTGCACCAGGTGAGGGATTTGGTAACTATCAGGGATTTGTCAGAATATCTGCATGTCAAACAGAAGATATACTTAACCAAGGCATGCAAGTAATAGATGACGTGTTGAGGAATCAAAAATGAAAAAAAAGATTGCAATAATTGGTGCAGAGGGACAGATGGGCAAGTGGTTCTCAAAGTATTTTCTTGAGAGAGATTTTGACATAATTGGATATGACTCTGAAAAAGAGATCCTAAACAAGTCTATTACAAAGGCACAATCCTTAGTTGGCGCTATTTTATCTGCAGATTATGTCATACTGTGTATACCTGTAAAAAGAACCCCTGAAACTATCAGACTAATTGCAAAGGAAATGAAAAGAGATTCATACCTTATTGACATATCCTCCCTTAAACTAAAGACTGCTGCTGCGTTATCCAAGATACCAGACAAGGTAAATCCCATATGTATTCATCCCATGTTTGGTCCTGGTACAAAAAAACTCAATGGTCAAAACATAATCTCAATTCCAATTCGTGATGCAAAAAAGGAACTTGCCGTTGCTAAATCTTTGTTTAAAGAGGCAAACTTTGTTCAGATAGATGCTACAGAGCATGACAAAAAAATTGCTATCATTTTAGGTATGACACACTTGGTGAATCTAGCGCTTGCTAACATATTGGCAAAGGAAGAAAACTTTAGCTTAGTAGAAAAGATGTCAGGAACTACCTTTAAAGCACAAAAACTTTTGACTGCAGGAATTATGACCGAAGCCCCAGAGCTGATAGAAACCATAATTTCAAATCCAGAAATAAGAAGATATGCTGAAGAATTCTGGAAAGATATAGGTAGAATGCTTATCTTAATTCAAGAAAACAGAACAGAAGAGATGCTAAAGTATATTTCAAGCGCAAAAGAAAGACTTGGAAAAAATGTCGAACTTGACGATGCTTACAAGAAATTACTCACAATGGTAAATTCCGTAGATAAATAATTGAACTCTACTAGAATAGTAACTTGCTTTCTAACCAAGAACAACAAGTATCTCATCCTAAAAAGAAGTGATAAAGTGAAGACCATGAAGGGTCTCTGGGCAGGAATAAGTGGAATTATAGAAGGTAGCGAAGAACCCATCTATAGAGCAAAAAGAGAGATACTCGAGGAAACTGGTATTTCAGAGGACAAAATTGGACTGGTAAAAGCCACACCGCAAATGCGAGTTGATTCTCCTCAATATGCCAATCATGAATGGATAGTCTATCCTTTTTTGTTCGTAACCCAAGAATCTGTAATCAAACTAAACTGGGAAAATTCTGAATGCATGTGGATTAGCCCGTCTGAAATATCGCAGCTTAAGATTGTCCCAAGTTTAGATAAAGTTCTAGCTAGCTTGCTCTAACTTTTCCACTTCTGAAGTATGGTATCGTTGCTGTGGCAACATTATGTAGACGCAAGCACCACCGCACATTGTGCAGGGAACAGTATTGCCCTTTAATTGACCTGTTCTTGCATGTATACGGGCAGCCTCTTCAGGATCTATCGATAATGCAATTTGTTTTTCCCAGTTCAGGGTTCTTCGTGCTTCTGTCATTTCTGTATCCCACTTGATTGCCTTTTCTCTTAATTTGACAAGGTCTGCCGCATGTGCCGCAATTCTATATGCAATCAAACCAGCCTTTACCTCTTCAGCTGTTGGCAATGCCAAGTGTTCTGCTGGTGTAAGATAACACAACAAATCTACTCCTTCACTTGCTGATATTGCAGCACCAATTGCGCTTGCTATGTGATCGTGACCAGCTGCAACATCAGTAACAAGCGGACCTAAGACATAGTATGGTACATCCCCAATTAGAGATTTGGCTAGTCTTACATTTGCCGCAATCTCATTAATAGGAACATGCCCTGGTCCTTCAACCATTACTTGAACGTCCTTTTCATGAGCTCGTTTTGTGAGTCTTGACACGTTAATCATTTCTTGTACCTGAAGTTCATCATGAGAATCAAGTACTGAACCTGGTCTTAACGCATCACCCAAGCTAAAAGTCACATCATATTGTCTTGCAATCTCGATGAGATAATCAAAGTGCTCGTAGTATGGATTTTCCTTATCGTATTTTAGCATCCATGCTGCTGTGATAGTTCCTCCCTTGCTTACTATTCCAGCATGTCGCTTTACTGCAATAATCCTCTTAGCTATTTCTTTTGTTATACCAGAATGTATGGTTGTATAATCGACTCCATCCTTTATGTTGTGCTCAAACGCATTAAGAAAATCGTCTTCTGTAATATCAAGCGGGTTTTTGTGTTTTTCAACCCCATAGTTGTAGGCCTCATATACAGGCACAGTACCAAAGCTTATCGGCGCTGCTTCAAGAAGTGTTCTTCTAAATAACCCAACATCGCCCCCGTCGCTTAAATCCATTATAGTATCTGCATGATACTTGACTGCAATTTTTGCTTTCTTTACCTCCTCTTCTAAGTTCTTGTTAAGGGTAGAATTTCCGATGTTAACATTTACCTTAGTTTTCATTCCATTTCCTATTCCTACAACATGAATCTTTTGCGGGCGGACGTTGTTATGCGGTATGATTATCGAACCATTTGCAATCTTTGGCATTAGCCACTCTAAAGTAACATGCTCATCTGCTGCAACTATTTTCATTTCCTCTGTTGCAATGCCTCTACGGGCTGCACTCATCTGTGTACCCAATTTACCTTTTTTACTAATTGATTGGATTTAAACGTGAGCTTCTTTAAGATTGAAAAAAGCATTTGTGTGTAATTTTGTTATATTTGTGAATCATTTTGTGAAAGATTAGATTTAGATTCAAGATTATTACATGAATTGAGAGTTTTAACCATAGTAAGGTCGTACGAATAAAGTAAGTGTTTTACTATCTAAAGAACTGCCAATCTGTGCTGTAACATGAACAGTGTAAGTTCCCGGTACAAAGTTGTCAGGAATCCTAAAGTTGTAAAAATAATATCCGTGATCATCTGTTAATCCTTCAAATGATTTAACAGTAATACCGTTGGAATCTAGAATTTGTGCAGTTATATTGGCATTAGGAACAACCCCATAGTATTGATCGAAATTAGCTGTGGGGTTTTGATCTGCATAGAAAACTTTCACATTTATACCATATGAATAAGAAATCGATATTGGGCTTGTTTGTTTTGCTATTAACAATATCTTTTTAGCACTGACGTCGGACGTAGGGCTTTGTGCTTTACTTGGAGCAGCAGATATCTGATTCTCTGGAAGAGTTTTGGGCTGAGTTTGTTGTGGAATTTGTTGCTGTGGTTGTTGTTGAGTTTGTTGTGAAGTCACATTGGAAACAATCAACGTTACTTTTGCGCTAAAAATTACCTTCATGGTCTCAGTTGCTACTATTTTACCAGTGATTCTGTACACAGAACCGTCTTGGTTGCTGCCAATCAGTTTTCCAAATAAGTTTAGATGAATTGTATTGCCACTTACGTCTTGAGCATCTCCTGATATGACCAAGTATTTACCGTACTGAAGCATTGTGGTTTGCCATATCCCAGAATTCAGATAATTGTCATCTGCGATAGTGACAACCCCGTTGTCTAATGTTGAAAGCCAGTTGCTTCCAGCCTCCCCACTTGTCCCAAGCTGTAAGGCCAAAGTAGAGTCATAGATAGCTTGTTTTCCAGTCAGGTAACCAGATGCTTGGATTAGATATTTTTTGTCAGGTAGAAAATCAGAATATGCCGGGGTAAAATGAAATGCAATAAACGAAAAGGCAAGTGCCAGTATTAAGAAAACTAAACGTGATTTCATGTAATATTTCAATCTCAACTTGCAATAAACCTAGTTGATTTACTTAAAGTAGCCTTCGATTAAGAATACAATATTATCATTATTCAGATTATTATAACGTGAGTTCCTAACTTGATATTGTGCAAGTATTATCAATTGCCGGTTCTGACCCCTCATCAGGCGCGGGCATTCAGGGCGATATAAAGACCTTCACAGTTCTTGGCGCATATGGATTTAGTGTCATCACTGCAATAACAAGTCAAAATACAACAAAATTTTTTGATGTTCAACCAGTTTTGCCATCGATCATAAAAAGTCAACTCAAATCAATACTTTCGGACTTTAAAGTTGATGCAATCAAGATTGGGATGGTTTACAATAAGAAAACAATAATGGCAATTCATGCAGAGCTAAGAAATGTCAAGGTTCCTATAATTCTTGATCCTATCTTTGAATCCACAACGGGTGGAATTTTATTACAAAAAGATTCAATTTCATATTTTAAAAGACTGCTTATGCCAATGGCATATGTCATAACACCTAATGTATTTGAGGCCGAAAAACTTACCAATGTGAAGATTAGGTCATTAGCAGACCTCAAAAAAGCAGCTAAAATGATTCAGAATATGGGTGCAAGATGTGTTGTCATAAAGGGTGGGCACCTACAAAGGAGCAAGGTTATCGATGTCCTTCTCGAAGGAAATAGATTCTATACCTTTTCTCACAACAAGATAGCGTTTGTTGGACATGGTGGTGGTTGTACTTTTTCGGCTGCTTTATGTGTAAATATTGCAACAGGTAAAAAATTGAAAGATGCTATCAAATCTGCGCAAGAATTTACTTTGCAATCTATGAAGAACGCAGCGAAATTGGGAAAAGGTCTATCAATAGTAAGACAAAAAAGAATTGATTCGATAGAAAATGATCTTTCACATGCCATAAAGCAGTTTGTTGGAATAGAACGTATTCATGAATACATTCCTGAATGCCAGACAAATTTTGTTTACTCTGAAAAAAATCCCATATCCACAGTAAACATACTGGGATTGGAGGGGAGAATCGTCAAGACGGGTAAATTAGTTACCATTGCAGGGATCTTAAAATATGGAGGCTCAAGACATGTTGCGTCCGCAGTTTTGCAGATGACAAAAAAATTTCCTTCCATAAGATCTGCGCTTAACATAAAATATGACACAGAAACAATTGAAAAAGCCATCGCAAAGAGATTAAGCGTTTCTTCTTATGACAGAAATGCAGAACCACAAAAAGTAAAAAACAAAGAAGGCAAAACTATTTCGTGGGGAATAAAAAATGCAATAAAAACGACAAGAATGCCTCCTGATATCATTTATCACAGGGAAAGTATTGGAAAAGAACCTATGATCTTAATTTTCGGGGAAAATCCTAAAACGGTCTTAACAAAGCTTCTCAAGATAGTAAGATAACACCATTCATCCTTCAACATAAATAGTGGATTCTTAGAGTAATTTTCGTGAAAGCAGTAATCTTAGCTGGTGGCCTTGGTACAAGACTACAACCATACACGACATTTCTTCCAAAAGCAATGCTGCCCCTTGGAGAAAAACCCCTACTTGAGCATCTCATCGAGTGGATAAAGAAAAGCGGAACTGATTCATTTGTGTTATGTGTAAGCTATCTTAGAAAGACAATCGAGGACTATTTTGAGGATGGAAGTAGGTTTGGGATCAAAATTGAGTATGCCGTAGCAAATCGGCCTCTTGCAACCGCAGGTCAACTTAAAACTGCAGAAGAATTCATTGATGACACGTTTGTTTGCGTGTATGGCGATTCTATTTTTGAATTTAATCTAAGAAACATGATAGATAATCATTTTAGAAAAAAATCATTTGTTACAATGGGGCTCTTTGAATACAAAACAAAGATGCAATATGGATTCATAGACACGGACAAAAATAATCGAGTAAAGGCATGGCGTGAAAAGCCCGAGGTTAAAGGAAATGTCAACATAGGATGCTACGTAATGGAGCCTGGAGTTTTCAAGTTAATTCCTCCCAATAGACCATACGGTATGGATGATGTCATTCGTGGTGCAATTGCAAAGAAGTACAAGGTAGGTGGATTTGTAATAAAAAAGGGTTTCATTGACATAGGGGACAAGATATCATACCGACGTGCATATCAGCATTATTTGGAGAAACTAGGCCAGATTTAGAGCAAAAAGCTATGACAGGCATCAAGATACGAAAGCTCCAAAAAAAAGATCTCTACAATGGCTTTTTAACATCACTTGATTCTCTAAGAAAAGCAAGCGATATCAAACCAGAAAAAGCTAACACAGTGTTTGAAAAGATATCAAAGAATCCTAATCAGACCATATATGTCGCAATAAAAGACTCGAAAGTTATAGGTTCTGCATGCATCCTCATCGAGCAGAAATTTATTCACAATGGCGGAAGGGTGGGACATATTGAAGATGTAGTGGTAGAAAAAAAATTCCAAGGAAAGGGAGTTGGCCGGAGACTTGTTCAAACCCTATTGGAATACGCCAAAAAGCAAGGTTGCTACAAAACCATACTAGATTGCGCAGATGATTTAGTGCCGTTCTACGAGAATCTAGGTTTCATAAGATATTCAAACTCGATGAGAGTCAATCATCTATCAAAAAAATAGTCTCTTTTTGGTTTGGGTTTTACTCGGAATAAAAGACCGCCTACTACCATTGTAGGTATTGAAGCTGCCATAAATAATGTTGGAGTAATTGTTAGCTCTGTAACAAGATATGCGTCAGATATGTGTCGTACGAGAGTACTGACATAGTACATACCTACAAGTGTAACTATTCCACCAGCAATAATTAATGAACCATTGAGTCTTGAACCATATCTACGAGATAACAAAAATGATGATCCGGCTAGTATGAACGCTGGAGCACCACTTATTGAAATGAATTCACGAATCTGTGATGAAGGATCGATATCATGAGATGGACTGATAAGAAAGACTGAGATTGATATCATTTCAGCGACAAACATGATAAATAACCCAAGACTTGCGCCAGCAATCCATTTCTCTATTGCCACGTAATCTTTCTTTTATCTCAATAAATAAACCAAATGATTTGCTAAATTATTCCAACTAGACCTGCCAATTCTTTCCTACATGATGAACCAAGATCTTGAGCAGCTTTCTCTGGTGTTACTTTATTTAGAAATACTCCATAACCCCTTTCAAGTCCAGACCAATAATCAGCTTGCGGATATATTTCAATATGCCAATGAATCTGTCTATTGTTTTTCTTTTCTGGTGATAGATGGAACACCATATTGTACGACGGATTCTTCATTGTGTTTGCAAGTCCACCAAGCGTTGCTCTCAGAATAAGCGACAAGTCATTAATTTCTTTTTGTGTTATCTTTGAAAAGCTTGTCGTATGCTTTTTTGGATATATCCAAAATTCATATGGGTGAGATGGGGCCCATGGACAGAACGCAAGAAATCCCTCTGTTTGTAATATTTGCCTTGGACCACCAGTCTCTGTGCTTATTGTTTGACACATAGGACAGATCCCTTTTTCGTTTAGGATCTTGTGCGCTGCTTCTGCCTCTTGTTCTATTATGGGTGGTATTGTTGAAAACGTTACGACGTTCAGATGAGGATGAGTTGTAGAACCCCCAGCCTCCTTGCCCTGATTTACGTATATTGACACATAGGTAACTCCTCTCTGCGTGTAAAGCCACCTCAGTCTATCTTGAATTACAACCAGAACATTTGACCATTGTTCAATCGATATGCTTGCCAGAGAATCTTTGTGCTTTTCTGACGCTACTACTACATAATGGTACCCATATGCTGGTTCGCTGTAAAGCGGCCTGTCACTGTAAGAATTCTCTGAAGTTGTTGCAACAACTGGATTCTTGCTCTCAAAGACTCGTACGGACCAACCTTCAACGTAATAATCTTCTGTATCTTGAAGCCTTTGAAGCATACCATCCTTGGCAACAAGTGATAATGAAGATGGATTTGTCATGGCCTCATTTCCGGGACAAAAAGGACATTTTTTGGAATCGGCATCAACATGATTGTCTTGTGAAACTATGACGAATCGATCTACGACATAATCCTTACGAAGATCTCCCATATTGGATAGATGCGGGATCATGCGATTTAAAACCTTTTCAGTGATCGAAAACCGCAATATAAAACAGGAAAAGACGTGTATGCAAAGAGGTTTTGTTGGCGATAACTTGAATTGTGATCTAACGTGGAATCATTAAAACCAATCACTAGATAACAACCAAAGGATTTTTCTACCATTTTATTAATTAGAAATTCATGAAAATAACACGGAAAAGGATGTTTTAGTCTTGAATGTCAAGACTGGCGTCAAAGTGAAGATTGAATACACAGGAACTCTTGATGATGGTACGATTTTTGACAGTTCTGAAGATCATGGTAGACCCTTAGAATTTCAAGTGGGAAGTGGACATGTGATAAAAGGATTTGATGATGCAATTTTGGGTATGAAAGCTGGTGATGAAAAGCAGTTCAGCGTCTCTCCAGCTGAAGCTTATGGAGAACATGATCCCCAGTTAGTACAGAAGGTACCAAAAGAGATTTTCCCAAAGGATGCAGAGCTTGCTCCAGGGCTTTTGTTTGAGGCTGGATTACCAACAGGAGAGAAGATTCCTGCGATGGTAACTGCCATAGAAGAGAATACAGTGTCTGTGGACCTAAATCATCCACTGGCGGGAAAAAAGTTAAACTTTAAGATAAAACTCACAGAGATAACATCCTCCTAATTTAGTCGAAAAGGTACCCATAATTTCAAACACTAGGCATAGAAAATCAAAGTTTATGTGTGATATGAAAAATTCTGAAAGTGAGTTGAGTGAAAATTACGAATAATTTAGATGTCCACATCATCTATGTTCTGCTTGATGGCATAGGGGATCTACCACATCCTGACCTGAAGGGTGCTACACCATTAAGTTATGCAAAGACTCCCAATCTTGACAAGATTGCTAGTAATGGAACCATAGGTGAAGTCATTTCAGTAGGAAAGGGAATTGCCCCTCAATCGGATATAGCAGTCTTCAATATGTTGGGATACAAATTCCAAAATTCTACCTATGTAGGAAGAGGGGTGATTGAGGCGATAGGGATAGGAATAGATTTCAAAAACGGAGACCTGGCACTTCGTGGAAACTTTGCAACAGTAAATGATGAAAAGATAATAGTGGACAGAAGAGCTGGCAGAAAGATAGAGAAAGAAGACACCCTTGGAATAGCCCGTGAGCTAGAGGAAAAAATTAGATTTTCAGACCCAAAGGCATCAGTTGTAGTTTCACCCACAATAGGACACAGAGTCATAGTTAGAATAAGATGCGAAGGCCAGTTTCTTTCGCCAGACATAAGTAATACTGATCCTGCTTATGCAAGAATAGATGGCATGGGAGTTGCAAAAGCTGTGGGCGATTATCTTAAGATAGAAAAGTCACTTCCATTAAATGAATCAGCTGGGGCCAAGCTTTCTGCATCACTTGTAAACGAATTCACGGAACAATCACTGCAAATCATGAAAGAGAGCCAAGTAAACAAAACTCGCATGGAAAAAGGAAAAAAGCTTCTAAATTCCATACTCTTAAGAGATGCTGGAAATAAGTTTCCTGATGTCATACCGATAAATCAATTGCACGAAATGAAGTTTTCATGTATCGTTGACATGCCTGTTGAGATTGGTATAGCTAACGTATTGAAGATGAAAACATTTAGTGCCGGTGGACTAACAGATTATGAAGAAAAGGCGCGGGTTGCGGCACAAGCCATGGATACTCAAAATGCAATCTATGTACATATCAAAGGTCCTGACGAATTTGGTCATGATGGAGACGCAATAGGAAAAATGAAAAACATTGAAGAGATAGACAAACTATTCTTTGGCACGTTACTTGATAATATCGACACTTCAAAAGTTGCTATCGTGGTATCAGGAGATCATTCTACGCCATGCATAAACAAGAGTCATAGTGATGACCCTGTTCCTGTACTAGTGTCAGGGAACTCTGTCAAAAAAGATGGCACGACCAGATTCACGGAAGAACAGGCCAAAAAAGGCGGGATGGGATTGTTGGCTGGCGCAGACGTTATAAAGATGGCTATAAGGCTAGTTAAATCGTAAAAATCTCTATTTTCTTCGTAGATATCATCTCTGCTATTTTTTTTCGAATCAAGTCAACATCAATGGAGTAATATTTACCACCGGCATTGGAAAATTTTTCGACTGCACGCTTTAAAATAGAGAGACAGATGTCGGCTTCATTTTTTTGGTAGTGGACAAGTGCAGCTGCAACAAGAATTATTCCTTGCACCAGCTCTTTTTCACCTTGGTGAGTGTTCTTCCAAACTCCTTCTAAAACCTCGTGGCATTCCCAGAATCGTTCGTTGTTAAAATATTCCTTGGCTTGAAGAATCGCTTCTTCTTTTTCCATTTTTTCTTCAATGACATGTTTTGCGTGGTCAAGTGGACCAAGTGACTCAAGTTTTTCAACAAGTACATCAAGTTGTTCTTTGTCAACTGAAACGTCAAATTCCAAACACTTACTTGAAACTCTAGTGTCTCGAATAATTCTATTCATTCCTAAAGTTAGCTTGTCAGACTTTGTCAATAACATTGGAGCATCAGACGGCAAGTATCGTAAATTTTTTAGATGAACCATGAAACGATCCATGTGTTAACAGAACTCCATTTTCTTAAATCTCTTAGTAAAACACAGTTAAGATTTATATGAACTATTAAAAGGACTTGGAGTACGCATGTCCATGATCGAAGTTTCACATGATATGAAGAATTCCTTACTGTCAAGAAGGGAAATAACGTGTACGTTCAGGGGACTATCAGGTAGACTCAAGAAACTAGAAGCTGTAGATATGATAACCAAACAATTCAATTTAGAAGGTAAGATAGTAATACCTGTGCTTTTAAAAAATCAGACCGGTATACCAACTGTTTCTGGTACGTTTTATGTGTATGACGATGAAAACCTAGCAAAACAACATCTCAAGGCAGCTATTTTCAAAAGATTAGAGAAAGCAAAAGCAGGGCCTGCAAAAGATAAAGAAGTAAAGGAAGCACCGGCTGAAAAGAAAGAAAGTAAGCCAAAGGAAGCGGACAAACCTGAAGTCAAGGAGACCAAGCAAAAAGAAGATACCAAAGCAAAGCAGGCACCGGTAGAAAAAACTGAGAAAAAACCCAAGGAAGAGGGCAAACCTGCAGATTCGAAAGAAAGTGAGCCAAAGGAAGAAGGTAAATAATGACTGGAAAGAAAGGCTCAAGCCCTGCTGTTTACAAGTATTATAAAATCAAGGGAGAAAAAACAGAGAGAATGAAGAAAGAATGCTCAAGATGTGGCAAGGGAGTATTCATGTCTGAGCATAAAAACAGACGAACCTGTGGCAAATGCGGCCTAACCGAATTTATTCAATAACTAGTATAATTTCTTCTTTCTAAGACGAGAAGCCTTTTGTTCTATCTGTTCCAGTTTTTGTAGAAGAATTGGGTCTATCTTTGTATTTGCAAACACGTCTGCTGGAATCTTAATTATATTGGTATCAAGGGCTATGTTTATTGTTGGCAATTTCTTTGCTATCCAAAATTTTAGTACCTTGTCTTCAAGTTTGTAATCCCTAAAACCTTCCGGAAATTTCTTTGTTATATGCAATAGTAATGTCTTGTCAGTGAACACGGCTCTTGGTTCAAAAAGCCTAGTAGAGTCAGAGTATATGCTTTCAAATAAATTGCTTGAGATCTCGTCTGATACAATCTCCATCTTTGATATTCTTCTTATCAGTTCTAGGTAATGGAGAAACTCGTGTGCAAGTATAGCATGAATAGTTCCCTTTAGTCCATAGGCAACAAGAGGTGCAGTAATCTGAATTATGATTTCAAGTTTATTTCCAGTAATTACTGGAATAGTTCGCGCAAACAAGATCCCATAGTCAAATGAACTTGGATTTGGCTTTGATGTTACGATAGATGGTTCCACATAGGCAAGAGGAAAATTAATTCCAGATGCCTTTTCGATTCTGTCTATACCTGCAACCGTAACCCCAAATCTGTTTATGATTAGGTCGTGAATTTTGTCTGGTATGAGACCATTTTTGTGCGCTTGGCGCACCTTCAGTAAAGGATCCAATCGAACAACCTTGAATCTGACTAATAATAAAACCTTGAGATAACACAGGATCTGCAAGACGTTACCTATTACAACAAAATTTCCAGAAATTCTGGAAATGATACTAAAAATTCAATTTGCAAGAATTATCTTGTGAAAATCAAATGTTCTGCATTTGCATTGGTTTTCCAAAATGCTACTAAAACTTGGTTCAACTTCTGAACCACTTACAAGTCTCTTTACCGGAATGCCACCATCCATCTGTAGCAATGCGGTAAAGGAATTTTCAGTTTTTTTCTTAAATTTTATCCCATAGATTCTTTTTTTGTTTTTCCATCCAGAACCTTCTCGCACCATGATAGGCGTGTCCTTTAGGTGATGCAGTTGTTTTAGCATATTGGGGTCGATCTCTCCTTCTGCTTCAACTTCTACTTCTACATATGTTCTAAACTTAATGGAATCAGAAGGGATCTTGGGAATCACATGCAAGTTAAGAAATGACACACCATCTAGTTTTATTTTCTTTGGAAAGGCAATATTTCTTTTATGTGGGCTGGTTAGCTTTGCAAAAAATGGTCTACCTTTGCCTAGTACCAGACTTGACTCGTCTTCACTTCCTATCCATGTAATTTTTGCTTGTTGTGCACCAAATTTTTCAAACAAAAATTTTGCCATCCTACCTTCTACACTATTGAAATCAGAGATGCCGTGAAAATCACAATGAAAACAGCCTTTACCTTCACAATGTATACATGGCTTTTGCTTTTGGGAAATTCCTCGTATTTTTTTGGCATATCTGCCCTGTAGTATTACAGCCTTGGGCTTTATCTCGCATGAATCCCTTTTGAAATCCATGGTAAATACAACATCTGGATTGTCATAATCCACCTTTGTTCTTGTCTTCCTTCCAAAACGTTTTCCTATCTCTCTTGTTACTTCACTTTTGATTCCAGCAATCCCACGTAGTTTGAGCTTTGAGCGTATTATATCATCTCTATCAAGAATTGATGGTTGCAAGACAGCGCCAACTAGAAATGTGGAGAATTCATATTCTTTTGAGATTTCAAGCATTTTTCTCAAATGAGTATCTAGTTCAGACATCAAACTTTTGCAAATGTAGCAGGATTTTGGATTTTTCTGCTTGAGGATGTATCGAATTTTTTGCCCTAATTTATCATAAGAGAGAACTCCCAATTTTTTTTCAAACAGCCTACCAAGACAATGATCACAGAGACTATACTCGCAAAGTATTTGTCTGGTATCACCAATCACTTCCGACAATTTTTTTTTCTTCATGGCACCATATTGTAAATAAGCCAAGTATTATTCGTAATTAATCCTACTCTACCACGGATATAGTCGTCTAAATGTTTCCTTGTCAGTTACACTAATTGCTTTAGTAGGGCATGTCTGAGCTGCATCAAGTATTTTTTCGGATGTAGCTCCTTGTTCATTTATTACTCGAGATTTAGGATTTACACGAACGTTTCTTTCTACTCTAAATACGGTCGGTACAATTGTCTCGCAACTACAGCAGGCGATACACTTGCTTTGGTCAACCTTGACTGATACCGGAACATCGCTTTTTGTTTCTATAATTGGTTCAGTGTCAACTTTGGCCTCCGCTCTTATCCGTTCATAATATTCCCAGAAGGTCTTTTCGTAATATTTCCAGAAATCTTGATATGCATTTTCTGTTTGTTTAGTATATCTACTCCAATCTTCCTCTGCAGTCTGGTCAGATGGCCTTGCGCCCCAAGAATATTTCTTGGAGCCAAAATCATGTTTTTTCGTAGAGCTCTCATTGTAATTTCTATGTGATGAGCTGGTTTGGATGCTTTTCTTATATTCGGCCCTAAGGGCTTGATAAGCTTCCGTTATTACCTTGAATTTTTTACCATCTTGGTGTGAGTTGTTCTTGTCAGGATGGTATTGTAGCGCAAGTTTTCTGTATGCAGCCTTTACTTCTTTAATAGAGGCACCATCTGTAAGGCCAAGAACTTGATAGCATTGATAGTTATTCAATGAAACACCGTAGCTGAACTATTTTAAAAATTTTAGATATAAAGATGTTGACACAGTGTTTAGCCAAGACCCATTTTCCGTAACATTCCCTGTAGTTGTCGACCTTTTGATGCCTTCATCATGGATTTTGAGTTCTTGTAGGCTTTGAGAAGTTCTTTTACTTCGTGTTCAGGCCAGCCAGATCCTCGTGCCAGTCTTTTGACACGTGATGCGTTGATAAGATCAGGATCGGCTTTCTCCTCTTTAGTCATGGATTGTATAATATAACGCCACTTTTCCATTCGCTCCTCTTGCTGTTCTAACTGATCTTCTTTTACCATCCCAGACATGCCAGGCATGTTTTCTAAGATGTTTCGCAGTCCACCTGCCTTTGTTGCCTCATCGATTTGAAAGTAAAAGTCTTCCATGTTCATCTTACCATGGGTGATTCTCTTTAGTCTCTCTTCGTTTCCTTCGGTTTCAAGCCTCTTTGCCATATCAAGGAGGGCTTGGATGTCTCCCATGCCAAGCAACCTTCCTACAAATCTTGTAGGAGAAAATTTCTCTAGATCATCTATTCTCTCTCCTGTTCCAATGTACATTATTTTAGCACCTGTTGCAGCAGCTGCAGCTAACGCCCCACCGCCTTTTGCACTACTATCAAGTTTTGTTATTATGATGCCACCAACTGGAACAGTTTTGTGAAATGCTTCGGCCTGGTTGTAACACTGCTGGCCTATTGTACCATCTATTACAAGTAAGGCAAGATCCGGATTTGCCACCTTGCTTATTCTTGTCATTTCTTCTAGAAGCTCTTTTTCCTCTTTATGTCGACCCGCAGTATCTATTATAATAACATCAAAATTTTGCCCCTCAAAATGCTTTAGACCGTTTTTGACAATATCAGGCGAGTCCTTGTTTGATTCCTCGCCATAAACTTCTGCGTTTGCTTTTTCACACATTGTTCTAAGTTGTGTAAGTGCACCGGGTCTGTAGGTATCAGCTCCAATTACTGCAACTCTGTAACCTTGTTTTGTCAAAAACTTGGCAAGCTTTGCTGTTATAGTAGTCTTTCCGCTTCCTTGAATCCCAAGCATTAGTACCTTATTTGTTATACCTGGCTTGAACGAAAATTCATCTTCTGCGCCAAGCAATTTGGCAAGCTCATCGTATAAAATTTTGACAATATGGTCCTTTCTTGAAAGACCTGGAGGAGGAGTTTCCTTTAAGGAACGCTCTTCTAGATTCTTTGTAATCTCAAAGACAAATTTTACATTTACGTCTGACTGAAGCAGCGCTCTTTGAACGTCCTTTGCAAGTTCTTTTATTAGTGCCTCATCTACGGCTCCCGAGCTTACAATCTTTTTTATGGCAGCCCTAAGACCGCTTTTGAGACTATCTAACATTATTGGTCTAAGATGGCTTCGGTTATTTCAAATCTTCCCCTGTAACCATCCCAGATCTTGTTTGCTTTTAGTATCTTAATTGGAGCCGAAAATAGAGGACAGTCTGTAACAAATGTCTCTGCCTCTCCTCCCTCAAATGATACATTAAATCCATGTTCTGAACTGCTATCAGATAATTTTGTGATATCGTCTACCATGATTTCTTTTCCAAGCCACGAATCATCAAGTCCAGCTGTTGTAACACTAGTGATAATGAATTTAAATTTTGATTTTAGTAATTCGCTCAAATATTGTTTCTGATCTTTTTTCCAAAGTGGAGAAATTACTTGAAGGTCGAGATTTGTGCTGATATTTTCAAAATGATTTTTTTGATAATTGCTAAGTATACCGCCGTGAACAACTCCTTGTATACCAAACTCTTTTTTTGCCTTTTGCAATATTTGATAAATTCCATCAAGTTCTGCTTGAGTATCGTCGGAATCTATTCCAGATACAAGATGTGGTATTTTCATGGCTTTGGCTTGAAGCGCGGTAGTCTTCATATTAGGATAATGCAAAAGATGACTTTCTTCTGATTTTGGGAATATAGATACTAGGCATACTATGTCATGACCTTCTGATTTTGCTTTGTGTATTGCATATGTACTATCTTTTCCACCTGAGAAAAGAGCGGCTAATTTCAATTCGAAATGAAGATATCAGTATTCAATTAATTTTTTTCCAACGTTTTTACGCGTTTTAGGCAGTTCTCACAGAGTAAAATGTTATCTTTTGGTTTAATTTCCACGTTTGATGCCAAACAAACATGGCATAGTCCTTGCACATATTTTCAATACATATGGCGTGGTATAATTGTTTGAATGATTGTTTTTATATTAGAAAAGCCTGGATGCTTCAACACTCATAATCCTCATCACAAATTCAGTTGGCTTTTCTTCTCATCATCAGCATCCGAAATTAGCTTTTGATTCGGACTATAATAGTTCTATCCATTACTTTCCAGTATTCTACATCCTGACCTTGGGCTACCTTATCCTTTATCTCATCTTCAATTTGGAATACGTCAAATACCTCAAAGGTTTCAGAGTCCATTACCTGAACTATTGCATCAGTCTTTGATATCACTGACCCAACTCTCTTGTCTATGAGTGGAACTTGTATCTGGGCACTAACAGGTGATACATGTGGATATTTTTTCTTGTCAAATATTCCAACTGCTACTATTCTGGCCTTTGCTGCCCCGTGTTTGCCTGGCTTGCTTGTATCATACTCTACTATTTTGCATGGTTCGCCATTTGGACTATCCACAGGAAGTAAAATGTAAGAACCAATTTTTAATGAACCAAGCTCAGCAGGCTTACTCATCACCAAAACAGAATTTGGAATAGTATATAACCTTTCTAGTATTGTGATGTGATCTCATTTCTAACAATCTTGGCAAAAATTGAATTAATAATTTGGTTTATTTTATTTTTTCAATCACTGATAAGTTTAGGAGGTTCGTTAGTGTGATACCTTTTCTTGCTACCTCTCTTCTTGTTTTTTCACAATATTTATTATCAGATTGATGACTGTTATCACTTGAAACTTCAAGAACGACTAAATTATCTCCGTATGGAAAAGTGAACTTTGGGCTCTCAGTTGATGATAAAGCCAAGCTACCTGATGCTGCTCTTCGAACTCTTTGACGCTTGGCTACTGTCATGGCCAAATCAGAAAGATCTGAATTGGAATGACCATATTCAAGATAGTAAACTGAGACAAGGTTTAGCTTGTCATGGCTTAGTCTTTCAAAAAACTCGTCATCTCTTGTGAAGACAAAAGTAGGCTTGTCCTGTTTGTATCTTTCAACTTCCTTCATTGTTTGTTTTTGATCTTTGAATCTTGCAAGAAGATATGTGTTTGTACGCGATGGAAAGTATGCGCTTCCATCTTCTGAAAAAGTGGCCGTAACAAAGTACATGTCATCTATATAATCAGATTTTTCTAGAGTTTCCCGTAGCTTAGAAGAGGAACCATTGTGTAAATATGGTGCACATACGTAACCCCCCTCCAATGCTCCCGCTTTAGACACGTGATCGAGATCTAACCACTTTCTTATATGTGGTTTGGTCAGTCAAATAATGCAAACTTTAATCGTTTCTGATTTCAGTAAATGGTCTTGTTTCCATCGATAGTTATTTAATACGAAAATACCGGCTGAGAAACAGTCCCACGCTAGCTCAGCCTGGTAGAGCTTCCGGCTGTAGTGGTTGGCCACAGGCTAACTGATATCAGCCTATCAGGCTTACAGATACCGGAGTGTCGCAGGTTCAACTCCTGCGCGTGGGACCATCATAAAACTCAAAAACACAGCAGTAGAATAGAGTTTGTTGTCAGATGATTCAAAATGGTCCACATTAGATGAAGTCGATCAGAAAATTATTGGCATACTTAACAAGAATGCAAGGACACCATCGAAAGAAATTGCCTCTGAATTAAGAAATTCTGGTGTTGATGTGTCAGATAGAACCATAAGAAAGAGAATTGAGCGGCTTGAGAAAAACGGAATCATCAGAGGCTACAAGGCAGTCCTTAGTAGTGTATCAGAAGTTGATCAATTCGAAGCATTGTTTGTCAAGTTAAAGATAACAAGATCTGTTGATACCATAATAGAAACTATAAAAAATTTCGTGAAAACCATTCCAAACTATCTCTTTGTAGCAACAATTGAAGGTGATTGGAATATGATAATAGTCATGAGAGTAGAAGAGCCTGGGAAAAATCCAACATCTAAAATAATTGAAAAATTCTCAGATCAAATACTAGATTACAAAATAAACAGTATCAAAATAAACGATGTAAATCTCTTAAATATGTCGTTGTTACTACTTACCTGATTTCACTTAGCTTTGCAGTATCAAGTGCGTTTTTGAGTTCGTTTATAGTAAATGGTTTTTGAACAAACGCCGCAGACCCAATTCCTATTGTTTTTCTTACTCTAGGTGCGGTCTTTTCGTCTGCTGTTATCAGAATAATTGAAAGGCTAGGTTTTGATTCTAGTAATTTTGTTGCTACAACATCTCCCGTTATGTCTGGCAGGTCCATATCAAGTAACACGATTGGATTTTGTCCTGATTTGATTAATTCTGTAATTATGTCAAGAGCTCCTTTTCCATCCGAAGCTGTTTTGATATTATCATAACCCAAGTATTGAAGAAAACTTGTGACTCTCATTAGTATGGCAGGGCTATCATCAACAGCCACAATTGTCCTCTTTTCCTCCGCGGGTTTGAGTATGTACTTTTTGGCTTGTTCAAACATCTTCATTGCTTCTTCGTATTGGCCTACTTTGAGATGACATTTGGCGGCACATCTATATGCATAATTTGCAGTCTGAGGATCTTTTTTCGCTAATTTTACATAGAAATCTGCAGCCTCCAAGAGTTCCTTTTTTGGGTCTTTTCCTTGCTTTACTTTACACGCTGAAGCCAAGATTAGATAAAGGCCTGCCTTGAAATTGTAATTTTTCATTTCTTTTTGTGCTAAAGACATGAACAGATTATGAGCTGCAATATTTTGATCATTTCTTAGGTAAGTACAAGCTAAATCAAATTTCTCAAGTTCCTTATTCAACACACACCAGTATATTGTGATATCTTATATTGTTTAGTACAATTTTTGAAGTAAAATTCTTGACTTGTGCTAACAAAAGAATAGAGCAATCAGATATTATAAACAAAAACAACGAAAATACATAGTGAGTCAAGAAAATAGCGATATTGGAATTTCTCAGCCGCCTGTAAACATCCTTTTTGGCCCACTTGATGTATCCAAGAAGGATGTTTGGAGCATAGACATAGTACGTATTCTTGAAATTTTGGTTAAAGTACTCAATCAAACAGACAAAAAAGACCTCAGAGTAGCTGGAATTGCTGCTCTATCATCTGCGATGATTCACAGGATGAAAGTCGAAAGCATATTTGCATTGCAAAAAGCAGCCATGGAAAAAAGACCACTCAACCAGAGAGAAGACATAGATATTCAACTAATTAACATGCCATATAGACACGAATCCACTTATCCAGTTACGCTAGATGAATTATTGACCGTACTTGAAAACTTGATCGGAACTATAGCAAACCCCCGTTCAAGTCGACGCCAACTTGAATTTGAGCCTGTAGAAGCTCCTAATTTTGATGATTATTTCATTTCTCTTGAAAAAATAATAGGTCAATACGAGGAACTGATCATAAACAAGATAAGGCCTACTGGCTATGGTTCCTTTAGAAATATCGTCTCTGGTTTGGAGTTAATAGATGTGATACGATGCTTTTTTGCCATTCTCTTTTTAGCAAGAGATGCAAAAGTAGACCTTGAACAGACCGAAGGCGACATTATAGTCTCCATAACAAAATAGAAATTTACAACTGTATCAATAGTCAATAGAGATTTCATTTAAGTACGTTTTATTGCACTTCTCTCTCAGATGGGAAAGATAGAGGATGACGAAGCTGGCGCTAGGTTAGAGGCTGCCTTATATTCAGCAGGAAGGCCGCTGACCGTTGAAGAGCTAATCAAGGCTTCAGGCACAGAATCGAGGACCAAAACCCTTACTCTTATGACAAACCTTGTCAAAAAGGCCAAATCGGTCTTTAAGGCAATAGAGATATCTGCTCTACCAGATGGCTCCTATGTATTTCAGCTAAGGCCTGAATTTAACACCATAATTCGAAAGTATGCTTCAAAACCTCTTCTGCCAACTGCCACCTTGAAAACGTTATCATACATTGCATATATGCAGCCAGTGTCATCAAAAAGATTAGTAGAGGTGCGTGGCTCTGGCGTATATCTACATCTTAGATTACTACAACAATTGGATTACATCGGACATCAAAATGTTGGAAGACTAAAGATCTACAATACCACAGAAAAATTTCAGAAATACTTTGGCATTCAAGGAGATAAGGATTTGCTAAAACAAAAGCTCTTTACAAAAGTACGGAGCTCAAACCAACCTACTGTTCAACAACAAACCCCATCACCAGCTGAGTCTATACCACAGCCAAATCAATAACAAAGATCGAAAAAATGACTTTGGTGGTAGATAGTATAAATTAGAGTTACTTTATCGACTGATCATGAAGAAGTCTGTGGAGAATCTTGCAACAAGCAAGATTACTGGTGGTAGAAGATATCCTCTAAGAACTAGAAGAAAATATGAAATCGATAGATATTCAGTGGAAACATTACCAGGTGAGCAAGTCACCGTAGTACGTAAAGTGCGAGGAAAAAATCGTAAGACTGCACTTAAAACCACAGATTTTGTTAATCTATCAACACCAGATGCCAAAGTAAAGAAAGTAAAAATTCTCAAAGTGTTGAAGAACCCATCAAACAACGATTATGAAAGACGCGGTGTTATTTCAAAGGGTGCAATACTAGAAACAGAAGCTGGACAGTGCAAAGTAGTTTCAAGGCCTGGTCAAGATGGAGCCGTTAATGCAATCTTGATAAAGTGATCACATGAAAGATTACGAACATGTCGTAATCTGGCTGGATTATTTTAATAAGACACTTTCAAAAAAAATGGGCAGGAGAGTTTCTCGCGACAAAAGCATATTTGATCCCTCACTAAAAGAATTAATCGATGCCGCAAAGGCTGCAGGTTTTCAACCAACAGAAACAAATGATCAGGTAAGATTTCCAAGAAGGCCATATGTCAGATCTGGATATATCGTTATACCAAAAGCCCAGCCTAAATCCAAAATAATTTCCATCATTTCAGAAAAGTTGGTCTCCCGACGAGTGAAGCAATCAAAGTAAATATCTATTCTAGCTTGGAGCTAAAGTAATTTTGACAGAACTCTATTGATAACAGTATTTTGTTGAGAATCTAATTGCAGGAGGTAGGTGAAGTTTTGCATCAAGCAAGTAGTGGTAGAGTCATAGTAAGACTAAGTAAACCGTTAAGAGATGGACAACTACTTGTCGATAATTTGGGAACCAAAGTTGCCAAAGTTTCAGAAATGATAGGTCCCATTGATGCACCATACGCGTCAGCAATTCCACTTACCAACAATATCAAAAAACATCTTGGAAAAGCAGTCTATATTGTAGAAGAAACCCCTGCAACAAGACCAAAAAGATTCAGAGGAAGAAAAAGATGACCATTACAGAACTGCAAACACACTGCCCAGAATGTCAAGCCGCTTTAATTGATGACATTCATAGTGGCGAAAAGATTTGTTCAGGCTGCGGACTGGTCGCAATGGAACAGATGTCAGATTATGGCCCAGAATCAAGATCATCAAGTCTTGAAGACAAAATGAAGACAGCAAGGGCAACAGGACAAACCACCTATTCACAACACGACTTGGGAATAAGAACCGAGATTGCAATAGGAACAAAGGACTTTAGCGGAAAATCAATATCAATTGACATGGCAAATCAGATGTACAATCTACGAAAATGGCAGACTAGGATACGAGTTGCATCTCCAAGGGAAAGGAGACTTGCAAATATTTTATCAAAAATTGGAGAGACATGCCAAGTACTTTCACTGCCAAGAAATGTGATCGAATCTGCGTCAATGATATACAGAAATTTTGAAGGTCAGGCAGAAGCAAAAGGCAAGTCTGTTGCATGTATGTCGGCTGCCACAATTTACATGGCATGCAAACAATGCGATGTTGTAAGATCACTTGATGAGATCTGTGCATCTACAGGTAGTACAAAAGATGAAAAAATGAATGTCAAGCTAACCGCAAAATACTATCGAATGCTTGTCATGGAACTTGGTTCAAAGACAGCGCCTGTAGTTACCCTTGAGAAATATATCTCAAAGATTGCAAATCTAGCAAAGCTTGATGTCAGAGTAGAGAGGTTATCTGCCGAAATAGCAGAGAAAACCGCAGACCATAATCTTGCGGATGGCAAGGCTCCAAATGGGCTTGCTGCTGCCTATCTTTACATAGCTTCAACACTCCTTGGGCAGAGCGTATTGCAAAGAGATGTCTCAAGCGTAGCAGGGATCACTGAAGTTACTATACGAAACAGATGCAAAGAGATTCTCGGCGCGTACAAGATGAAAATTACTTTACGACCACCGTTAGCTAAAAACTAACCCCTTTTCTTTTTGTTTTATTATTGCAACTATTGTATGATGGAAATTTGATGTTGGTGTAAAACAAGAACGTTTTCACCTGTATCTTTCAAAATATTACACATATTCATACAAATAGCTACCGTTTGATGATATGTCATGGCACGCGTAATGATTGCAGACGACTATACTGAAACCAGGATGTTTTTGCGAGACTTGCTTGTGATATCAAATCACGAAGTAGTTGCTGAAGCAGCTGATGGTCCAGAGGCTGTAGAAAAATTCAAAGCGACAAGACCAGATATAGTCTTACTAGATTTAGCAATGCCAAAAATGGATGGTCTGTCAGTTCTAAGGGAAATAAAGAAGATGGATGAAAATGCCAAAGTAATTCTGCTTACTGCAAGCGGTAACCTTAAAACAATAAACGAGTGCGTTCAGGCTGGCGCAGTCACCTATATCTTAAAACCCTTTAAGATTGAAGATTTATCAAATGCAATCAAATCGACCCTCAAGTAAATTCCGTTCTAATTCCTGAATATACTGAACACGAATTTCCAAAACTAAAATAAAAGAAAGACCTTTCTTTCCTAATTTTTAATTAATCCTTACTCCAAGGATTTTGGCCAATTCATAGCTTGGAAATTCTTTTTGCTGTTGAATAGGTCTTTCGTTTAATTCTCTTGATAATGCTTGCAGGAGATTTGGCTCTCTTTGTATAGTTCTTTGTTCTTGGTTGATTATCTTCAGTATAGCTTCCCTAATCAGATTAGATGGAGTGCAGCCAATAATATTGCATACATCAAGTAGTATACCATGTTCTTCTTCCGTTAATTTGGTCGATACTACTCTGAAGACCATGGTATACATATGTAGGCCGCCATAGATTAGGTGCATTAAAGTTCAAACTGTTACAGACAACGTTGTTGTGGCTAAAATTGAAGGTGCTAATGTTCAAATCTTTCCTGATTAGATGAAGCTAATTTTTTGTTGACTTATATATACAAAGGGCTCGATACACTCTATGTCAGTACTTGAGATCAAAGATCTTCACGCCCAAAGAGATGGAAAGGAAATCCTAAGAGGAGTAAATCTCAAGACAGGACCTGGCGAAGTTCATGCCATAATGGGTCCAAATGGCTCAGGCAAAAGCACACTTGCTTATACTATTTTAGGACATCCAAAATACCAAGTTACAAAAGGAAACATCTTACTTGATGGTCAGAGTATTCTCGATCTTTCTGCTGATGAAAGAGCAAAGAAGGGATTGTTTCTGGCATTCCAGTATCCAACCGAGGTTTCTGGCGTAGGATATTCGCATTTTCTAAGGACATCTTATAATGTATTAAGCAAATCTCTTGCAGACGAAAAGCGAGAGGTTTTTCTTACAGTCAGAGAATTTCAAAATTATCTTAAGAAAAATTTAGATCAAGTAGGACTCAAACAGGATTTCTTGGCAAGATATCTAAATGAAGGATTTTCAGGTGGGGAAAAGAAGAGATCCGAAGTATTGCAAATGGCAGTTCTTCAGCCCAAGATCTCAATTTTAGATGAACCTGACTCTGGTTTAGATATCGATTCTGTTCAAGCAGTGGCAAAGGCAATTAGTCAGGTTTCAAGAAAGGACGCAACAGTGATTGTAATCACACATTACGCAAGAATTCTCAAGTTTCTTGACAATCTAGACTACGTACATGTCATGTCAGAGGGCAAGATTATCAAAGAAGGGCCCAAAGGGCTTGCAGACGAATTAGAACAGAAAGGATATACCTGGCTAGGAATTGAAGATGTCACTCACCAAACTAATTAAAAAAAGACAATAATAGTGTCTAAAAATTCTTACACAGCAAAAGAAACTTTGTTTTTGAAATCACAAGCCATGTTGGAAGATGCTTTAGCAAAAACAAATGACTTTTACACAACTTGTATGATGTATTTTGATGCGCTAAGAAGGCAAGGAAAGCAAGATTTTGGTTTTGAGGACGAGTTCTTCTATACAATGCCGGCAATCTCAGAGAAAATAGTCGGTAGTAAATAAGTAGCGAGTCACGCACATTCTTACGGTTTCAGTTATATATTCAGTGTTTGAATTTCTCGTTGCAGAGGTATCGAAGCCCGGCCAACCGAGAAGGACTCAAGATCATGGCATGGGAAATCCTTTCCCTCAGGGGTTCGGGGGTTCAAATCCCTCCCTCTGCATTTTCTTGGCTTTCTTTTCCCTTCTCTGCCTTTGTTTACGGGTTGGTTCATCGAATCCTCTATGGTTCTCTCCCATAATACCTTTGTAGAGTGTTTATTAGAAAATCTTTTCACAGAAAGTCAATTCGGGATGAATTATGAACAGAACCCAGTCTAACAATAAGAGAACATCTTGTATATTCTATACCTTTACCATCTCAATCTCTCTTACATTGTGTTTTGAGAGATCTTCATGCAACGTAGCGTGGTATTCATCAGTGAAAGTCAGATTGCATCTGTAGCATTTCCACGCTTTTGTGCTCACATATCTATTATACATTTTTAACTTATAAAGATATTGTAATTTTTTATTTTTACATGTTAGAATCAAACTGATTAGTCTGAAATTTTCTGATTTGGAAATTTCTTTGAGTTTACAATGTGTTAGTATATTCTAGTATCACACTTAGCAAACTAGAGGAATTTATAACAAAGGATGGTTTGAGAAACCAAATTGAGATCGGCCAAAAAATTAATCGCCCAAGTAAGAAAACAAACTGCAAAAAATGACGTCGCCCATGATTTCGGGCACATAATGAGGGTGTACAAGAATGCTCAAAAAATAGCCAAAAAAGAAAAGGCAAACATGAAGCTTGTTCTTGCGGCAGCCCTCCTTCATGATATAGTTTCGTATCCAAAATCAGACTCGCGATCTAGGACTTCTTCCATACTAAGTGCAAAGGAAGCTGCCAAGATTCTTCAAGGATACGGATATTCTGCTGATGAAATTAAAATAGTAACAGAAGCAATTAGAGATCACAGTTTCTCAAGAGGAATCACTCCACAAACACTAGAAGGTAAAATATTACAGGATGCAGATAGACTTGATTCAATGGGAGCAATGGGTATTGCAAGAACTTTCTCTGTGGGAGGAGCAGAAAAGAGAATATTTCATAGCAATAAGGATCCATTTTGTAAGTTTCGTCTTCCAGACGACACAAAGTGGACACTGGATCATTTTTACAAAAAACTTCTACTTTTGGAGAAGAAAATGAATACGAAAACAGCCAAAGAGGAAGCAAGGCTGCGAATTAGAATAATGAACGAGTTTCTCAGAGAGTTTAGAAGAGAAATCTAGCCGTAATCTAGGTATCTTTTATATCGCTTTTCAATTTCTTGATTTTTTCCAGCAAGGATTCGCTCAATCTCTTCTTGATGTCGATTTTTGATATGAACCGTCATTTCTTTCAAATTTTCATCTTGCAAATAGGCGTTAACTAATGGATCAAGTATTTTAAAGTATTCCACAACTTTTCTTCTAAATTCTTCCTGACTTGGTCTTCTGATTTTATTCATTCTAAACCAAATAGTAGCCCAGCTTGCTCCTACTACATGGGGTAACAAATCATATGCACGGTCAATTTCAAATACCTCATCATTTCTCATTTCTCGCTGAGGGCTTGTGCGGCAATCTTTGAGAAATATGTTACTATCATGTCTGCTCCGGCTCGCTTGATTGCAGTAAGAATCTCTAATGTTACTTCTTTTTCGTCTATCCAACCTCGCATTGCGGCAGCCTTTACCATAGCATATTCGCCAGACACACTATACGCTGAGATTGGCACGTTAAACCTCTCTTTTGTTAGTGCGATTAGATCAAGGTAAGCCAAAGCTGGTTTTATCATTACAATATCAACTCCTTCTGCTATGTCAGCCTGAATTTCTCGCATGGCTTCTTTTGGATTGGTATATGGTAGCTGGTAGCTCGTCCTATCCCCAAATTTTGGAGCAGAATGTGCCATGTCTTTGAATGGCGAGTATAGCGATGATCTATGTTTTGCAGAATGTGACATTATAACCACATCAGAAAATCCCGCGTCATCGAGTGCCTTTCTTATTGTTTTTACTTGACCATCCATCATTGCAGATGGTGAGACTACATCGGCTCCAGCTTGAGCTTGACTTACCGCAACTTTTGCGAGGATTTCAAGACTAGAATCATTATCTATCTTGTCGCCTTTGACAAGACCACAGTGTCCGGCACTGGTATACTGACAGAGACAAACGTCGGTCATGATTGCAATTTCGTTGCCAAGATCCTTTCTTATTTCTGAAACTGCTCTTTGAACAATTCCGTTGCTTGCAAATGCAGAAGTACCGTTATCATCTTTATGTGCCGGTATCCCAAAAATCATAACTGCTGGAATCTTCAATTCTACAATAGAGTTTACTTCATCAACCACATCCCTTAATGGAAGCTTTTCCATACCAGGCATTGATTCACCTGCAATTCTGGATTTCAAATCCTCTTGAACGAAGATAGGACAGATAAGGTCCTTTGGTGAAAGCCTAACCTCTTCTAGTAGCTCACGAATTTTGCTAGTTTTTCGTAAGCGGCGAAGTCTCAAGTTAGGAAAGGACATTATGAGAAATACTCTGTGTTAGCAATATAATTTGTTACTCTCTTGTTTTATAATCGAAGAGTTTGGTAACAGTCCTTACTATTTCAGAATCGCCTTGTTCTGAGGCCTTTCTTAGGTTATTCATCGGAATTGACATTATATCTTCGACTATTGCCTGGGTGAGTTGGTCGATAATTCTTATTTTCTCTTCATCAGTCTCACCTAGCATTTGAAGCGCCTTTTTGAGTTCCTTTATTCTCGCTTGATCAATTTCTTTGAAAACGTTATTTACTATGGGTTCTATTTCTACTCTTTTCATTGCTGCTTCTACCACTGGCAACTCTTCATTAATTATTTTCTCTGCTGATGATACCACACCTATTCTGGTTCTCATGTTCTTGTCTACCATCTCTGCAATCTGGTCTAGGTTCATCATTTTTATCTTTTTTATAGTTGCTACCCTTTCATCAACCGTTCGTGGGTTGGAAAGATCCATTATTAGCATGCCATTTTTGCGTGATTCCATCGCACCCTGTACTCTTTCATATGTAACTAGAAAGTATGGAGCAATGGTAGCTACAAAGAGGACATCTATTGATTTGAAATTTGACATGGCTTCTTCAAATTTTATTGGCTTTCCGCCTACAGTTTGGGCAAATGCCTGAGAGCGCTCAAAGGTTCTACTTGTTACAAAGAAATTCGTTCCTCTTCTCTTAAGCGATTTTGCAACCAAGCTTGCTGCTTCTCCGGTTCCTATCAATAGGATGTACTTTGACTTGAGATCATCAATATTTTCTTCTGCTAATTTTACTGCCATAGAACCAATGGAGATGCTTCCCCTGCTTATGCCAGTTGAATGCCTTACTCGCGTTCCTACACGAATGGCCTTTTCAAATAATGTGTTTAGGCGGTTCCCAGCGGCTTGTAACTGTCGTGCAGCATTAATTGATTCTTTGACTTGACCTAGAATCTGCTCCTCGCCTACCACAAGAGAATCCAATCCCGATGTGAGTTTTAATAGATGATGGTATACTTCGGTTCCTTGACTTACCTCAAGGTTTTCCTTGAATGCGTTTTGTTCAAGACCTGCTACTGACGCCCATGTTTTTTTGATTCTTTCTAGATCAGACATGTCTCCTAATCCAAATAGTTCTACCCTATTGCAGGTTTGTAATATGACACATTCTTGTAATCCAGAATGCTTTAGAAAAGATTGGTAGGCAGAATCTAGATCTCGAAATGTGAACCTTTCAAGTGTATGAATGGGAGATCTTCGAAAAGTAACCCTAGCATTGATTATTTCATTGGTCAGGTCATATCACCTAGCATTTCAATCACTCTTTTCTGTGCTTTTTTTAAATTTCCGTCTTCTATTAATTGTTTAACATGATTGTCATTCATGACGCCATACAAGAACTTCTTGCGCTCAGGAAAAGTGGCGATCTTTGACTTGGCCTCTCTTCGGGCAAAATCTTGTAGTTTTATTTGATAGATATCTTCCTTTTTGATTAGCTTTTTGAAGACTTTCTCAGCTTGCATTCTTAACTTGCGCGCCATTGCAGGGCTTTTTCCGCCAGTGGACACTGCTACTTGAACTGTGTCTTGTATATTTATAACAGAGCCGAATGCAAAGTCACTGACTTCGGGATCATCCGCTGCATAGGCATAGCATCTCATCTTTTTAGCTTGCTCAACTATCTTTCTGTTTAATTTCCGATCGTCAGTTGTAGCAAGAACCATGAATGGTTTGTATTTTGTTAGAAAGTTGACGTCTTTTAGTTTCATTTTTTTGAACGCAATTTTCTTCTTTTTGATATAGCTTTCTATCTGTCTGTTTATTGAATCGCTAACAAGTAGAATTTTACAATCTTGAGTCAGTAACGCATTAACCTTCTTTAGCCCTTCGTTTCCTCCACCTACTACGACAACCAAGTTTCCCTTAAGATTGAGATCAACTATCAACGGTTTTCGCTGCCTTTGCATGATATTTATAGATTCCATGAAAATCTAGGTAACGTTTTTAATTGAAAGGTTGATTCGTTTTTTGTATACATGGACAAGATGGACAAGGAGATTCTAAATGAGATTCAATGGACATTTCCTCTTGTTCCAAGACCATATTCTGAAATCGCAAAAAAATTCCGCGTTTCAGATGAAGAAATCATGCAAAGACTTGGAGCCCTCAAAGAAAATGGAATAGTAAGACAGCTAAGTGCCATTTTTGATACTAGGAGACTTGGGTACAAAAGTGCACTAGTTGCAATGGCAATTGATCCTGAGAAACTAGAACATGTTGCAAATCAGATAAACAGGCATCCCGGTGTTAGTCATAATTATGAAAGAAATCATGAGTATAATCTCTGGTTTACTCTAGCTGTTCCTCCTAGTTCGGATCTGAAATCAGAAATTGACAAGTTCTCAAAGTTATCAGGAATTAAAAAAAGTAGATTGCTTCCTACCATCAAGCTATTCAAGATTGGTGTAAAGCTTGAGATGATAGAAGAAAAGAAAGCTGATATCAAGCCTTCTGAAGAAAAGAAAAAAATTCATGAAGTAAAGTTTACTGCTACAGAAGAAGACAAAAACTATATTCGTGAATTGCAAAAAGATTTAGAAGTAGTTGAAAGACCCTTCTTGAAATCTGCACAAAACCTTGGGATAACAGAAGAGCAGCTTCTTGAAAAGGCAAAATACTATGAAGAAATTGGGATTATGCGAAGATTTGCAGCCATTTTAAGGCATAGAGAAGCTGGATTTATCGCAAATGGTATGATAGTATGGAAGGTGCCAACAGAGAGAGTTGAAGAGGTAGGCGCCAAGCTTGGTGCATTTCCCCAGATTAGCCACTGTTACCAAAGACCAGTTTACCCAGATTGGCCATACAATGTATTTTCGATGGTTCATTGTAAGGCGATAGGGGAAGCAGAAGACATGGCAAAACAAATTCAAAAGCAAATAGACGTAGATGAATACAAGATTCTCTTTAGCTCAAGAGAGTTTAAGAAAACCAGAGTAGAATATTTCGTCGAACACGAATTTGAGATAGAAGAACCCATTACGGTATAGAGTTTTCTTGTAGCTTTCTATGCTGTCTGAACTGATGTTTTCAGCTCATATGGAGGCCATTGATTGAATAGGTTTGTTACTTCATTCTTGTCTGCTTCGCTGAGGTATTTTCCGTCAGACATCTGGCAAAACATGGCAACTTCTTCTTCACTGACAACTGTTGGCAGCACTGATGATACTACATTATGAGATAAGACGAATTTGATAGCAAGTTCAGTTATGTTAAAACCATTTCGTTTTGCAATTGGCATCAATTGGTCTACCTTGTGGAGTGACTGCTTTACCCAATCGCCTGTCCTAACAGAACGGTGATCTTTTTCATTAATCTTAGTATCTGCTTTTACCTTACCGGTTAGTATTCCCGAGGCGTCTGGAACACGAACTAGGATACCAACATTGTGTTTTTCAGCTTCTTCAATTAGTATGTTACCTGGATTTTGTTCAAGTATGTTGTAAACTGTCTGTACTGCTGTAGTATTTGTTCTTGTCATAGATTCTAGTCCCTCTTCTGTCCATCCTATGGCAGGACCTAATGCAATCTGATAACTCTTGATAACCCCTTCTTTTACCATCCTATCTAGAGTTTCAAAGACTTTCTTGTCTCTAATTGTGTGTATTTTTGGATTGTGTAGACCATAAACGTCAAGATAATTGGTTTGTAATCTTTCCAAGCTTTTTTGTAGTGCAAATTCTGTAAATTCAGGAGTAAATTGCTGAGGAAGTTCCTTGTGCCCAATCTGTTCATTCCCGTATATATCATAACCATATTTTGTTGAGATAACTACCTCCTTTCTCATACCAGAAAATACCTCGCCTATTAGCTTCTCACTTTTTCCCCTACCGTAAATGTCACCTGTTTCAAAATAATTTATTCCTAAATCATATGCTCTTTTTAGCATCTTTTTTGCTTCGTCATCTTCAATTTTCTTGCCCCACCAATCAAGACCCAAAGTCCATGCCCCAAAACCTATTTCTGATATCTTTATTCCACTTTTTCCAAGTGCTCTATATTTCAATTTATAATTCTCCTAAATTCTGATAGTTTTTGTTGAAGCTCAGCCTCACTCAAAACTGTCTTTCCAGGTTCAGAATTTACATTTAATTCTATCCAAGATTTGCAACCGTGATATTCAGACAGAAGAGGAATCTCAGTGGCTGGAACCTTGTATACCTTGAGAAATATTGCTTTCATTGGTTTTTCTGGCATCCAGTTCATCCTTTCCACTATGTAGGAATCACTCCAAATGTGGTACGGAGATAGTTTCTCAATTTTTTCCATAGATACGACATCATGTTCCTCTAAGACTTCGGCAATTGACGTTATCCTGTTTACACCTTCATTGGGTTTGTTTTCCCTTACATCCGCTAGATATCCATGGTATTGTGATTTTAGCGAGGCATTGTCCTGATGCTCATATGTGGGAAATAATGCAAATTTTTCTGATTCTAGTTTAAAGCCCGAGTCTGCTTCTAAAATACCGCCCTTTCGTAGCAGAACTGTTTGGTTCCCGTTTTCAAGTGCTTGTACAACAGTTGCCCATTCCTTTAATGCCTTCATCAACCTAAACTCCTTATCAGAGGAATCAGGTCTTTTTTGACGCAAACTATCATGGGTGTGTCTACTTTTACATATCCGCTGACACGGGTTTCTCTCAAGTCCATTATCAAATCTTGAAACTTGTGTAGGTCATCTGTTTCAAAAGCAAGCATAAAGTCTTCATCATGAATTCCAAATGAGTATGTCGTGTTTAGTTTAACCTCGGGGTATTTTCTTCCAGCTTCAATATGTTCTGTCATCATTTCTTTTCTCTTCTCTAACGATAACAGATACCATTCTCGCGTTTTAATGAAAGGGTACACTATGGCATACTTTTTTTGTTCCTCACCAGCAAGCCAGCCGTGTCCCGCTGGGCTGTTTGTATAGATTGATGGTCTGGTACTTGACATATACACGTGTGTGGGATTGATATATTTTCCAAAAACTGTAAGGTATAATTTTGAGACAACGTCTTGAATCTTTTCAACTGATTCCGAAGCAAACCATAATAGAAATTCTGCATCATCTCGTAATCCCAGAGTGGAATATGCTCTGTACAATATCTGCGAATTCCTAAGAATGTTCTCGACTTCTTTTGCTGATTCTTCTTTTGCAAGATCGGCCATCCAACGCCATTTTGGGTCTACCTTGAAGAAGGAGAAATTGAAAAAATATCTTATAGGCTCACTCATGGTGTCTTAATCTATTATGACCTTATTTAAAAATCTCATCAGATTATTTCATGGTGGCAACAATTACGATGGTTTCTGTCAAGCAGAGAATCAATGATATATTAATTAGATAAGCAATTAACCCTCAAAACATGAAAAGAAAGAACATTCTCATAATAGGAATGGGCTCCATTTTTAGCGCTTTCACAATTGTAATGATCCTTCTTGTTCTAGGGGCTTTTTCATCATAAACCGAATCTACCTCGGTTAAGAGCAGAAATAGATTGAAGATTTGAATTAAACCTCAATAAAGACTTGGAATTAAATGGGTTTCTTCTTTCCCATTGAATCAATGCGTGAAAATATCGGCGTCATGTACTTGCTTGATGCAATCACAGCAAGACTAACAGCTGTACCCCATAACAGGCCACCAACAACATCTAGCGGATAATGAGCGCCAACATATATCATTGAATACATTACGGTTATTGCCTCAGCGGTTAACAATAATGAAATAATTTTTTGTTTTCCTTGATTATATCGTAGCAGCATGATCAAAGCACCAGCAGATACAACTAGCGAGTGACCAGATGGAAACGCGGGTTCGCCTTCTGGCGCTTTGTACAGGAGATTATCTGGTGATAAAGGAGTAGGTCTTGGTCTACCTATTTCATCTTTAAGTAGATAACCTGTTGGAATCAATATCAAAAATGCTATAATGAGCAAGACTGCAGTCTTTCTTTCTTGATTTTTTCCAAATACTAGTAAAAGTATAATCGTTCCACCCCATACAACTTCCCTACCATACTGGGTAAATGTGACCAATATTTTATTCAAAATCTGGATATGAGAACCGTTGATGCTGTCAAAAACAGACAGATCCCATTTCATAACTGAATCGTTGGTTGTGATAATCAATGAGGCAAGTATAGCAAATCCTAAAAATAGTAACCCACTTGCTATGGCATATTTCATTTATGGTAGGGTTTGAACTTACAATATAAAATGTAGGTGGTTCAATAGACCAGACACCAGTGGAAAAAGCTCGGATTAATCTAGACTTGGGTCAAAATAGGATTGAAAGTCTAATGAAATTAGCTTCAAAAACAGCAATATAAAAAACCCATAAGTCAAATAATAGTTCCGCGTAGCGTAATGATCAACTGACGATCAATGTTAAATGTTTGGGGTAATTCTATAAAACATGTTAACAACATTCGCCTTACGAATAATACCAAAACCCGTTGAGGGCACTAGAGTTGTAATGGTATGGACTGGCGGTTTACCATTTGATGCTTTCATGAAAGGTGGGGGTGAAACCACATGTACATGTGGGAACTGCGGAATTTCTCTCCTCAAAAATGTGAATTATGACAATATACACAATATCGTATACAAATGCCCGATTTGTATGTCATATAATGAAACTCATATTTGAAAGAAATCCCAAACCCCGAATTGAACAGGGAGAAGTTTTTGAGGTTGAACCCCGTTTTCTGAACAGAAGTTGCCATCAAAACACTTATTATTTGAACGTGGAAAATTTTGCTACATGCCAACCATAGATCAACTAAACAAACCACAGAACAGACTCGAACCAGTAGAAGGAGTCATAGATACCATTGGTGAACCACGAACTGTAAACCTTAGAACTGGAGGGCAGGCTCAAGTCGCAGATGCAATACTAAAAGACGATACCGGCCAGATCAAGCTTACCTTATGGGATGCTCAGATT
>MNFB01000036.1 GCA_001917995.1 Thaumarchaeota archaeon 13_1_40CM_4_38_7
AAGGACGTACCTGATTATTCCATATATGTTATAATCGGAATCGTAATTGCTGGCGGAGCTGCAGTCTATCTCTTTATAAGAAAAAGATAATCCTACAATATCAGAACTGCTGCTGCAAATACCGTTGTCCAGCGGCCTTTTGGATCACCAACAGCACTTTGCGTTATGTTTCTGGTTTTGTAAATTTGGTTTGAGATCTTCCACTGTTTTCTTTTTTCATCCCAGCTCTCGTTTATATCAAATTCAATTCCTAGGGAAGAGGCCAGCATTTGTGCAGCTATATCCTCAGCATAATCTCCTGCTTCTTTCTCAGTCTCACCAAATGAGTGGTATTCTGACAGATATCCATACTTTGTTTTGTCTTTAGGTTCTGCAATTCCCACAGATGCTGCCATTAATCTGTGAGGCTCGTTACTTTGTTGTTTTGCATATATCACAAACTGTACGCTTCCTGGTCTTATCATCTTCAAGCCTTCCCCTCTTGAAATGAGTTTTGCTTCAGGGGGGAAAATGCTCGAGATTAAAACCAGGTTAGTGCCAGCAATTCCAGCGTCACGAAGAGCGTACTCAAAGCTTGTTAGCTGGTCTTGATGAACGCCCTTACCTCTAGTTAGGAAGAGTTTTTTTGCAACAAGATCTAGCACGAATCAAGTCTTATTGCGGATCTTTAAAAATTTATTGAATGCCACGCAAACTCATTTTATGGCCTGCAAAAATTGTACAATTTCTTGTCCATGTTTTTCAACATCAATATCACGAAACACCTTTGCAACTTTACCTTCTTTATTTATGATGAAGGTAGTTCTTTTTGCCAAACCGGCCAAATTTAGACCGGCATATGTCTTACAAGTTGTCTTTTTCATATCACTCAAATGCAAGTATGGAATCTTGTACTCTTCAACGAATTTCTTCTGATCTTCAACTGTATCTATGGATATAGCAAAGAGTTCAGACCCCAACTCTTTTATCTGCGGATAGGCGCGTATTGTAGCCTCAGCCATTTTGAATATCTTCTTGGACGGACATGCAAAAAGATGGTTTTTGGGGTAAAAACAAAGCACGACATTCTTTTTTCCTTGGTAGGAGTCAAGCTTTACCACACTCCCATCGTTTGCTGGTAGTTCAAAATCAGGTGCCATATCTCCTTCTTTCATAAATAGGATTTCTCATATGGGTTTAATACTATTTTCTATGAGATTTGTCTTACGCAACTTGTATAAAAAATAATATCATGCCAAGACAATCAGAGAGTACAAATAAACAAGAATCTAAAGTCATTAGAGTTAGCGTATGAAGGCAGCTTATGTAGATGGCCCATCAAATGTGGTGATAAAAAATGTCGAAAAGCCCCAAATTGGCAACGGAGACATACTAGTTAGGATGAGAGCATGTGGCATTTGCGGCTCGGATCTAGAAAAGATCTATGACCAATATAGCCAGCCGTCAATGAAACTAGGCCACGAACCTGCAGGCATAATATCACAGATTGGTTCTAGTGTAAATAATTTCAAAGCTGGGGATAGGGTGTTTGTACACCATCATGTTCCATGTTATTCATGCCATTTTTGTCTACACGGAAATGAAACCATGTGCCGGAAATATTCAGAGACTAATCTCACACCTTGCGGTTTAGCCGAAGAATTTGTTGTGCCTGAGTGGAATGTATTGCATGGCGGCGTAATAAAATTACCAGATCATATTAGTTTTGAAGAGGCTTCTATGATAGAACCTCTTGCATGTTGTATAAGGGCGTGGAATAAAATTAAATTCAAAAAAGGAGACTCGGTTGCCATACTAGGTGCTGGCCCTACTGGGATGATGCATGTTATGCTAAGCAAAGCCTTTGGAATGAAAGAAATTTTTTGCTTTGACATAAACGACTTTAGATTAAACTTTGCCAAACAATTTGGAATAACTGAGGCCATAAGATCTACTGCGCCTGATGGATATGAAAAAATTCTTTCAAAAACACAAAACCGTGGAGTAGATGTAGTTGTAGTAGCTACTGGTAGTCTTAATGCAATAGCCCAGTCAATCGATTTTGTAAGAAAAGGCGGGACTATCGTATTGTTTGGCGTTCCTTCAAGAGATGCAAAAATGTCTGTTGATGTAAGCAAAGTTTACTCTAAGGAAATTACCATTGCACCAAGTTATGCTGCATCAGAAAATGATACAAATTCGGCCTTTAAATTAATTGACGAAGGTATGATAGATGTAAAGAAGCTTGTTACTCACAAATTTGATCTTTTAGAATCTGCAAAAGCTCTACAATATGCACATCAAGGCAACGATTCTATGAAAATTATCATAACAAATGCAGAAACGCTTAACTAAGGCAAATTTTTTGTGAAAAGACATGGACTGGGGTCTTAAAAATCGCCTGGCAAGAATCATAACGCCAAATGATAAACGTGGCGTAATGCTAGCTGTTGACCATGGCTACTTTTTAGGTCCAACCGAAAAACTAGAGGAGCCGCATAAGACCATAGCGCCATTACTACCTCATGCTGATTCACTAATGCTTACAAGAGGCGTGTTAAGAACTTCAGTTGATGCTAATTTTCCAATCCCAGTTGTGTTAAGAGTTTCTGGTGGAGCAAGTATAATCGGAAAAGATCTCTCAAACGAGAAAATCACTACTTCTGTTAAAGAGGCCATCAGGTTAAATGTATCAGCCCTTGCCATGTCTATATTCATTGGGGCACCACATGAGCATGAATCACTAGTAAGTCTTGGCAACTTGGTTAATGAAGGTGAAGAATACGGAATACCAATACTTGCCGTTACTGCAGTTGGAAAGGAGTTAGAAAAACGAGATGCGCGATATCTTGGACTTGCTTGTAGAATAGCTGCTGAGTTTGGAGCTCATTTAGTCAAGACATACTACTGCGAGAACTTTGAGAAAGTTGTGAAAAGTTGTCCTGTACCTGTCATAATTGCAGGAGGGCCAAAGCTTGCAACAGAACTAGATGCCTTAAAACTAACTTATGACGCCATACAAGATGGAGCATCTGGAGTTGACATGGGTAGAAACATCTGGCAATCAGATCATCCGGTTGCTATGATCAAGGCTGTAAAATCAATAGTACATCAAAATGCAACGGTTAAAGAAGCACAAGAAATTTTCAACAAACTAAAAAGTGTGGAAAAAACAGCTATAAAGCAAAGGCAATCACATCGGCCTAATCAGAAATCCTAGACAAGTGCAAGTGAACTATCTTCCACTTTTGAGATTTTATCAAAACAAAAGTGCCCCTACTTCCCATAGTAAAGTGCTGTCCCCTAAAGCTATAGTTGTCAACTACCATTCCCTTTTGTCTAACATTAAAGGTTGCAACGGCACAATTATCAAATATATCCACCCTAGCATTATTAATTTCAAATTCATAATCAGATATACTCACAAATCTTAATTGTTGCAACGCAATAGTTGTAGCATAATCTTTGAGGTCAAGCGGTGGAATGTCGCTATAACTAGAGAATCTTGCATCGTTAAGCTGAATTGCACTTAGTGGAGCCAAATTCTTTGTTTTGCCAGCGTTGAAGAATGTTGTAATTATCTCAAATATATCGTCTTTGTCACTCAAAATCGATATTGCTTGAGATAGTTCTCGTTTAAGTCTTGTGAAAGAGCAGTTCAAACTCATCTCATGAGCAATAAAATATTCTCACTCTGGCCTCTCAATTTTTAGCAATTTTGCGCGATTTTACTAGTAATATTTATAAATTATTTTATGGAGAAATTTATAGACTAATATGAAGTTAGGAGGCTCGGCAAGCATTTCTGGTATATTGCTGCTAGTCGACCTTCTGCTGTAAACTACAGCAAATTCTTTTGGTGAAAAATTATGGAAAGAATGTCAGGTGCTAGGTCATTAATGGTTGCGTTGGAGAAAGAAGGTACAAACATAGTCTTCGGACTGCCCGGTGGTGCAAATTTACCCATCTATGATGAGCTATACAAAAGCAACATACGACATATACTGGTAAGACATGAGCAATCTGCATCACACATGGCAGATGGATATGGAAGAGTAAGTCGACGGCCTGGTGTGTGCTTTGCAACTTCGGGACCTGGAGCCACAAACATTGTCACTGGAATTGCAACTGCACAGGCAGATTCTTCTCCCATGATAGCTGTTACAGGCCAAGTTCCAACAAAGATGATTGGCAAGGACGCGTTTCAAGAAAGTGATATTTTGGGCATTACTAATCCCATTGTAAAATATGCGTTTCAGCCAATGAGTGCAGCAGAGATTCCAGAGGTGGTAAAGAAAGCATTTTACATTTCATCTACAGGAAGGCCTGGCCCTGTGTTAATAGATATTCCAAAGGATGTTCAACAAAACGAAGTAGAAATGGTCTTTCCATCAGAGGTAAAGATTAGGGGATACCATCCTTGGGTTGATCCAGATATCAAAGAAATCGAGCGAGCAATAGACATGTTACTTACTTCTGAAAGACCCATAATTTTAGCTGGTGGTGGTGTCATAATTTCAGGCGCCTTTGCTGAACTTCAATCAATTGCAGAGTTACTCATGATACCAGTAGTTACTACTTTCAAAGGAAAAGGATCTTTTCCTGAGAACCATCCACTTTCACTTGGCCCAATTGGGATGCATGGACATGCGGAGGCAAACAAAATGATGGTAGAAGCAGATTGTGTATTGGCTTGCGGTTCTAGATTCTCAGACAGGTCAGTCGGTACTTTTGAGGAATTTGAAAAGCATTTGAAAATAATACACATGGATGTAGACCCTGCTGAGATAGGGAAGAATCAAACTACCAATGTGGCCGTAGTTGGGGATGTGAAAACCTCGCTTAGAATAATGGTAAAAATGCTAATTCAAAAGGCCATGAAGCGCAGTGGAGACAATCCATGGTTAAAACACGTAAATGAGACAAAGGAATACTTTAGACAGAATCTAAAGCTTCATCCACATCCTTTAGGTGCTGCAAAGGTTCTTCGCAAATTAAGAGAAGTGTTACCACCACAATCCATTGTTACTACTGAAGTAGGACAGCATCAGATGTGGGCATCATTATTTTTTGATGTGATACATCCTGGTACTTTCTTTAGCTCAACAGGCCTTGGAACAATGGGCTGGGGTTTTCCTGCAGCAATAGGAGCAAAAGCAGCAAGACCAGACGTTCCAGTATTAGACATTGCAGGAGAAGGAAGCTTCAATATGACTGAAAATTCACTTGCAGTATCTGTCTTGGACAATTTACCAGTCATAGTATTTTTGATGAATAATTTTTCGCTTGGCATGGTGGCCCAGTGGCAAAGGACCTTTTATGACAGGAGAATGATTGGAATAGATCTAAAAGACTGTCCTGATTACGTAAAGATAGCTGAAGCTTACGGAGCACAAGGAATAAGAGCTGAAACCATCGAGGACGTTGGAAAAGCAGTACAAACTGCGCTAAAGAGCAATGTTGCAACTGTCATAGACATTCCAATAGACCCACAAGAAGATGTGTTACCTTTTGTGGCTCCCGGAACATCACTTAAGGATATGATTTTACCGTCGTAGTGGTCAAAGATGTGGTCTATAATCTCTGTACTAGTAGAAAATAAACCTGGAGTATTGTTTAAGATTACCAATCTTTTCAGGGCAAAGAACTACAATATAGATAGTATTTCAGTTGGAGTAACCGAGAATCCAGAATTTTCAAAGATGACAATTACTACAGCAGCAGAGGAAAAACAACTCAACCAAATAATAAAACAACTTGACAAGCTAATAGACACCGTAGAGGTAAAACTATTAGATGAGAAGAAGAGCATATACCGTGAACTAGTCCTAATGAAAATAAAAGTAAACAAACCATCTGACATAATGGAAATAACAGATCTTGCAAACGCGTTCAAATGCAACGTACACGATGTAAGAAAGTCATCTATAATAGTGGAGATCACTGCAACGCCTGATAGAATCGATGCCTTTGAAGATTTGATACGTGGTTATGGAATTTTAGAGATAGCCCGAACTGGCATTTGTGCATTAGAGAGAGGATATAGAGATGAAAGTTAGAATTTTTGATACCACGTTAAGGGATGGAGAGCAGACTCCAGGTGTAGCACTAACTCCAGAACAAAAGCTTGCAATAGCGCAGAAACTAGATATTCTTGGAGTAGATGCAATCGAAGCTGGCTTTCCAATTATTTCAGATGGTGAAATGAAGGCAATCAAATCTATAACAGCTGCTAATCTAAGGGCTGAGATTTGCGGATTAGCAAGAACCGAGAAAAAAGATATAGATGCTGCTGTATCAACAGGCCTAAAATACATTCACACATTTATCGCGACTTCTGATATTCATCTAAAATACAAGTTAAAACTAACACGCGAACAGGTACTAGCAAAGGCTGTAGAAGCAGTTCAATATGCAAAGTCTCTTGGATTACAAGTTGAATTTTCAGCAGAAGATGCCACAAGAACTGACAGAGACTTTCTAAAAAAAGTATTCAAAGCTGTCACAGAAGCAGGGGCAGATAGAATAGACATACCTGATACAGTTGGTTATTCTACTCCTCAATACCTTGCAGCTATAACAAGGGATACTATTGAAGCAACCCATCTTCCTGTCAGCGTTCACTGTCACAACGACTTTGGATTAGCAGTAGCAAACTCAATATCTGCCATCCAAGCCGGAGCGCAATGTGCACATGTCACAATTAATGGAATTGGTGAACGAGCAGGAAATGCATCACTTGAGGAGTTGGTAATGTCGTTACAATGCCTTCAGTTTGACAAAAAATATGAGACAAACATAGATGCCAAGCTTCTATACGAAACCTCAAGATACATTTCAAAAATTGTTGGAGTTCAAGTTCAACCAAACAAAGCCATAGTTGGCGAGAATGCCTTTGGACATGAATCTGGTATTCACACTCATGGCGTTCTAAATAATCCATTAACGTATGAGCCAATTAGCCCTGAACTTGTGGGCAGAACAAGATGGTTCCAAGTAGGAAAACATGCCGGGGCTCACGGGATTTCAGCAATGCTAGAAGAATATGGCATCCAGCCAACTAAAGAACAAGCATACCATATTTTAGACAGAGTAAAGAAGCTTGGTGACCAAGGCAAACATGTAACTGATGTTGAACTACTTGCCATCGCGGGGGAAGTAATGGAGCAACAAGGATTGAAAAGGCTAGTACACCTCACTGGATTTTCCGTATCAACTGGTATTGGAAACATGCCGTATGCATTTGTAAAGTTGAACATAGAAGGAAAAGACTTCATAAGTACAGACTATGGTGTTGGTCCTGTTGACGCATCAATTAATGCAATTCAGAAAATTACTGGCGAGATAGCAAAAGTCAGGATAAAAGATTACAGGCTAGATTCAATTTCTGGCGGCTCAGAGGCACTTTGTGAAGTGACGATAAAAGTCGAGGATGCTTATGGCAACCAAGCTTCTGCAAAGTCGATAGGAGAAGACATAGTCATTACAAGCGTTCAAGCTATGATCGATGGCATAAACAGAATCATGCTTAAAAATATTCTAAAACAAAAAAATTGGGGGCATTAGATGTATCGAATTTCGCTCATAACAGGAGATGGCATAGGCCCAGAAATATCTGATGCCGTAGTTGGCATATTAGAAGCAATAAACGATAATCTCGGATTAAATCTTGAAATCAAAAAGCTAGAGGCCGGTGACGCAGTTTTGAAAAAAACTGGCAAGGCACTTCCAGATTCAACTCTTGATACCATAAAAAAATCAGATGCATGCCTTAAGGCGCCAGTAGGAGAAAGTGCCGCTGATGTAATTGTAGTCTTGAGAAGAATCCTTGACCTTTACGCAAACATCAGACCTGCCAAGTCTTATCCTAACATGCCAGCGCTTAAAGAAAATATTGACTTGGTCATAGTAAGGGAAAACACCGAAGACCTTTACACTGGAATGGAGTTTGATATTGGTGATTCTGCCATTGCAATGAGAACGATTTCACAGAATGCCTCCAGAAGAATTGCAAGATATGCGTTTAAGACTGCATCTCAGAGAAACAGACAAAGAAAGGTCACCTGCGTTCATAAATCAAATGTAATGAGAAAAACCGATGGTCTTTTTGCCAGATCATGTCAAGAAATTGCAAAAGAATACGCAGACATTGCATTTGAACACATGTATGTAGACGCTTGCGCTATGAATCTGATAAGACAGCCAGAATCTTTTGATGTAATAGTTACAACCAATCTATTTGGAGATATTCTATCTGATGAGGCAGCACAAGTAGTAGGTGGACTTGGAATGGCGCCTGCAGCCAACATTGGAGATAATTTTGCCTTGTTTGAACCAGTTCACGGCGCGGCATTTGACATAGCTGGAAAGCAAGCTGCTAATCCATCATCATTTATTCTCTCAGCCAAGATGATGTTTGAATGGCTAGGAATGAAAAATGGAGATGACAAGTGTTACGCGGTTGCTAAGAAAATTGAAGATGCAGTCTATGGGGTTGTCAAAGACGGTACTAAGACAAAAGATATTGGCGGCAACAAGACCACAAGGGAATTTTCTCAGCAGGTAATATCCAAGCTCACTTGAGGTCTGAGACTGGTGGTTCTCTTGACCAAAAGAACATTGCAAGTCCTAGTGGAATCATAATCATTATAGCAACACCTAGCGATACCCAATAAAATGTTGGATCAATTCCTGGTATAAACGGTACAGGAAAAACCGTGTAAGCCCAGACAAATGCAAGAAATCCAACTAGTATTTTATTTCGCTTGAAAACTTTCCAGCCTAGCTTGCGTTTAGTTATAAAGCATTTCTTGCATCGCGTCCGGTCATCGGTCATGCATGAAGAACAACAATGCTTATCACAGAAATAGCAAGTACGGTCCCCAAATTCTGAACCACAAAAGTCGCATTGTCGCATTGCATTTATTGGTGAAATCAAAATTTATCTTTTTACGGAAACAGTCGTTCTGGGTCTCGTGGATATAAGACAACTTCTCGTACATTGTCAATTTGCGTTAGAACTGACATCAATCTGTCCAATCCTAGCCCCCAGCCAGAGTGTGGAGGCATTCCCCAGTCAAACGATCGTAGGTGGTCCTCAAATTGTGCTGGATTGAGTCCTTGTTCTGCTAGTCTAGATCTTAGCTTTTCAGGATCGTGCAGTCGTCGTCCTCCAGATGATAATTCCAAATAACCATATTGAAGATCAAATGATTTCGATAAGGTAGCATCGTCTTCTTTTTCATGAATGTAAAACGGTTTTAGTTTCATTGGCCAATCTGTGATAAAGTAGAAACTTTGGTGAATCTCTCCCAATTTTCTTAAATGTGAATCAAGTAAATCGTCTCCCAACTCAAGAGAAATTCCTTCTTTACCAAGTTCAGCTATTGCTTGCGTGTATGTTATCCGTGTAAATGGAGTATTTGGTTTTTTAACTTCAATTCCTAGTGTTTTTTGTTCTTCGATACAATTTGTTGCCATGTGGTCAAAAACGTTAGTTACTACTGTCTGTAAAACCTCCATAACATCAGTATAATCCATGAATGCCGCTTCAATGTCCACACTGCTAAATTCTGTCAGGTGTCTTACCGTGTGTGATTTTTCTGCTCTGTAAAATGAGGCAATCTCGAAAACTCTTTCAAGACCAATTGTAAGTTGTTCTTTGTAAAGCTGTGGACTTTGTGCAAGATATGCTTGCTTGTCAAAGTACTTTAATGAAAACAAGTTTGCGCCACCTTCACTTGCACTACCAATTATTTTTGGCGTATTTACTTCAATGAAACCAAGTTCAGTCAGTGTCTTACGAATAGAGAAAAGAACGTGATGCCGCAGCTTGAAAATAGACGCAACCCTTTGGTTGCGAAGATCAAGCGCTCGTGCGTTTAATCTATTGTCAATATTGCTTTCTAATCTTCCAATTGGGTCAATTGGCAATGGGTGTACAGCACGGGATAAGATTTCAATTTTGTCTGCTTTTATCTCATAAGCAAAATCTCTGGCTTTTGTTTCTTGGATTGTTCCTGTTACAAGAACAACACTTTGCCTATTAAGATCCTTTATTTGTTGAATATTCTCGTTTCCTGCAATTACTACCTGAGCCACACCGGTAACGTCTCTTAAAGTCAAAAATGTCAGCTTGCCTAATTCACGCAAATCTTCAACCCAGCCACCGACTAGCACTTTCTGACCTTTCATAGAGGCGCCCAAGTTTCCTATGTAATGGCTCCTTTTCAGATCCATGATGTATTCTCACTTTCTCTCAAATTTCACTACTAGTTCTATCTTTCGAAGGTTTTTTGCTATAGCGATCAGATTTGAGATCGCTTTTCAAAACCCAAATGTAGTGCTATTATATACATTATTTAGTGACATTCCTTTCTATTCAGAATCTAAAAGTGCGATATCAGACTCAGGGAAAACAAGTACATGCCGTAGATGATGTATCATTTTCACTTGAAGCCAATGAGTCTATTGGCATTGCAGGAGAGAGTGCGTGTGGGAAAAGCACTCTCGGTCTTACGCTCATGAGAGCTCTTCAAGCAAACGCAACTGTTTCAGGAGAAATTTTGCTTGATGACAAATCAATTCTAAATATGCCAGATGAAGAATTTACCAAGACTTTACGCTGGAAAAAAATATCAATGGTATTCCAGGGTGCGATGAATTCTTTAGACCCCGTTTTTACGATAAAACAACAGTTCGAAGAGATCTTAAAAAAACATGGATTCAAAGGAGACCGTCAAAAAGCAATACTAGAGGCAGTAAACTGTGTTGACCTTCCAACCTCGGTCCTTGAAAAATTCCCTCATGAACTTAGTGGCGGAATGAAACAAAGAGTTGTTATTTCCATGGCTTTGCTTTTAAAGCCAAAGCTTGTAATTGCCGACGAGCCCACAACTGCTCTTGACGTGCTTGTCCAGGCACAGATTATGACTCTACTTAAGAAATTAAAAAAAGAAGGCATCTCAGTTATGCTAATTTCACATGATCTTGGCATTATATCTGAGATATCTGAAAAAATAGGTATCATGTATGCTGGCAAGATTGTAGAATTTGGTTATCTATCAGATATTTACAAAAATCCCAAGCACCCATACACAGAAGCACTACTTAAATCAGTACCAAAGTTAAAAGGAGAATCTAATCTAGTTTCTTTGCAAGGTAATCCGCCTAACCTAGTCAATCCGCCAGTTGGGTGTAGATTCTATGACAGATGTCCCCATGCTATGGAAAAATGTAAAAAAGAACCACCCAAAATCATAACATCTTCGGGTTATGTCTTGTGTTGGCTCTACGAATGATATTTTAGTAAACAGAAGAATGCTAATACTTTAGAAGATTTTACTACTGACCCGCGCTGTGATAATATGCGTTATAGACTCTCATTGCATTTTGTAGAGACGTTTCTCTTGCTTGCTCTAACATGGCAGTTCTATCTCTTCCTTGTGTATCAGTTGGAGTGTTTGTCAGGCCATAGTAACTTGAATGTAGGTAAAAGAGGTGCTTGTTGTGAATATCATTGAATATCAGAACAGCTTTCTCCATGGCATAATCTGCTGCGGTAGTAAGCTGTCGTCCACTGGTTTTCTCATTAGTTGTAGAACCTGGATGATACACGTAATTGAGATTACCAGTCTTGTATCCCTCTAGATTTGCATAATTTCCGTTAATATTTGCAAGCTTGTTTACAAGTGCAGTCGCTTGTGATTCTGCAGTATTCCAATTCTTGTTTATCTGGGCCTGCCTATCGTATGTGCTCTCATCTGTTGTGACACCTGGTTCAAAATTAGTGTAAGTAACATCTATTCTATTTAATTCAGATATAATTTGTTCAGCCTGACTCGTCGATGATGTACGGGCTTGGTCAAGCAAAGTATTCCTATCCCTTCCTTGGGTATCAGTTGGAGTGTTTGTTAGTCCTTGATAACCATTTGCCTGCAAGTCAACAAGCTGTTTGATATGTAGTTGGTTAAACACTGCAAGCGCATTTTCCAATGAAACTTGTGCTTGTTGGTCTATTTGCCTGCCTCTACTTGTCTCATCAGTAGTTGTACTTGAAAGACCAGACCAGTCTATTTTTGATTTATCAAAATTTGAATATTGGTATTTATCATTATAAATTGCCATGGCCCTTTGCTCTTCTGCCTGTTGTCTTTTTGCTATATCTGACCAAGGGTCGTCAGCAAATACAATCTTGTTTAGATAAATCGAACTTACGCTTAGCAGTAAGCCTGTAATCATTACAATAGATATCATTATTCTCAAATTCACGTTTTTTCTCATATCTCAAGGCTTTTAAAACTTTGCGATGCTATGAATTTGACCTAATGATCGCTTGATATATTTGGCATGCAAGTTAAGTAATGATGGAAGAGATTCTTTCTGTAAATGACTTGAAGAAATACTTTACCACTGGAGGATTTGCCAGCCGCAAAGATCTGGTTAAAGCAGTGGATGGAGTTTCGTTTTCGGTTAAAAAACGTGAAACGTTTGTTATTGCAGGTGGGTCAGGCTCCGGTAAAACAACTACTGCTCGTCTAATACTTAGGGCAATAGAACCCGATGCCGGAACCATAACTTTTGATGGAGTTAACGTGGCCGATGATATTTCCTTAAGAAAGATACGAAAAGAATGTCAGATGATTCATCAGGACCCCTATGCGTCAGTTAATCCTCGGATGACTGTTTCAGACATAATAAGAGAACCACTTGACATACATGCAATAGGAAATGCAGAAGAAAAGAAGAGACTAATCCTTGAGGCGTTACATGAGGTAAAATTGGAACCTGCTGAAGAAATTGCAAAGAAATATCCCCACATGTTATCAGGTGGACAAAGGCAACGGGTTGCAATAGCTCGCTCAATTGTTACTAAACCCAAACTAATCATAGCAGACGAACCTGTTTCAATGCTAGATGTTTCTGTAAGAGTAGGGATTTTGGAATTAATGCGCGAATTACAAGAAAGACTTGGGATTTCATTTCTTTACATTACACATGATCTTGCAACAGCAAGATACATTGGTCACAAAATTGCGATTATGCGCAATGGTGAGATTGTTGAATCCGGACCAATTAATGATGTCTTGTTTAATCCAAAACACCCATATACTAAGGCATTAATTGACTCAATTTCAGATCCTGACCCTGATAATCTTAAGAGGGATAAGGAAATTAATGACAAAGACTTGGACTAAACATAACGACAAGCGAGCTCTAAACCGTGCTTGCAGAAAAATGCAAACAGGAACCAAAGATTGAAACCGTTGAAAATTAGTCGGCGGCTTGTTTTTTAAACTAAATTAGTTTGCAACCTGTGCTATATTAGAGATTTTGTGTGAAACAACATGTGAAACGCCATTCTTTGGAAATACCCCGTAGATCAGCGTAGCTTTTTGCACTACCGCGTCTTTCAAGGAAACCATTATCATCTGACTTCCGCTTGCTCTGTCTTCTAGAATCTTTGAAAGTCGTTCAGTGTTTAGTGCATCAAGGTGAGCATCTACCTCGTCTAGAAGATAAAATGGAGATGGTTTAAGCTTCTGAAGCGCCAAAAGAAATGTTATTGCAGCAAGAGTCTTTTCTCCACCACTAATCGATGTGGATTCCCTTTTTGGTTTGTTTGGAAATTGAACAAGGTATGAAATTCCAGAGGAGAAAATGTCATCTTCGTTTTGAATCTCAAGCCATGCATTTCCGCCAGTCATCTTGTTGAAGATTTCTCGAATATCTTTGTCCACTTTGTCGTAGGATTCCAAAAATGTCTGGCGCTTGTCCTTGTCTATTTCTTCTATGAATTTGACTATAGAGTTTCTCTCTGCTTCAAGCTCATTCTTTCTTGTAGACATTGAACGATAACCACTTGAAATTTCAAGATAGGTCTCTGGAGCCTTTGTGTTAAGAGAACCGGACAACTTTTTCTTTTCTGACTCGAGCTCAACTAGAAGCCTATCAACGTCGAAAGATTCCAGAAGGGAGCTATAACCGTACGATTCAAGTGTTTTATGAATTCGCTCTTCGTTTTCTGTCAGGTCTTTGATATCACGTAAAATAGAGTCAGCTTGTCTTTCAATTCCGTTTACTTCTTTGGTAAGAGTTCTTTCTGACTCTGACAAATTCTTTAGTTTAGAATCGTATTCTTTAAGAGTGGAAACCGAGGTTCCTGATGTTGATATCAATTGTTGCTCCTTTTCTCGGAGCGGAATTAGCATAGAATCAAGATTCTCCTTTTCTTTTGCCAGAGCTCTTGATTCTA